>CAIWHI010000028.1 GCA_903912435.1 uncultured Bacteroidota bacterium
ATAACAATTACCAATCTGTTTATAACAGATATGAGTGTCTATTGGCTGTGGGGCAATTACATGTGTGCGATGCAAATGGCTCTGACCCACTTTCCGACCTGCAACATTTCTCTGACACCCACAAAGACTGGGTTTTCGGTAATATCAATTACGACTTTAAGAACAGGCTTGAACCAAGGCTAAATTCAGCTCATGATGTAAAATCCGGATTTCCTGAATTTCATTTCTATATTCCCGAAACAGTTTGCAGCATCAATGCAGCGCATAACGAATTGAGCATTGAGACATTTGGCAACCCCGATACCACCTACAGGGAAATATTGAAGATACCCTTACCACTGCATGACTATAAGCCACCTAAACTGGAGTTTAAGCATACGATAGGGAGGGAACAATACCTTGAGACCATCACCCGACTGCGCAACCATATAAAGGAAGGAGATTGCTATGAAATCAACTTTTGTGGGGAGGGCTATTGCGAAAGCAATAGTATAGACCCTAAGGGTGTCTTTAGTAAATTAAACAGCCTCTCCCCTGCCCCATTTGCAGCCTATTACAGGCTTGGCCCACAATATATGATGTGTGCCAGCCCGGAGCGGTATTTGCGCAAAGAAGGCAATACCCTGATGAGCCAACCCATAAAAGGAACCGCACGAAGGGGAACTGATAGCGAGAGCGATGAGCTGATTAAAACAACCCTCAAAAACGACTTAAAAGAAAGGGCGGAAAATGTAATGATTGTGGATCTGGTGCGTAATGACCTGGCCCGCTGTTGCGATGTGGGTAGCATAAAGGTGGATGAGCTTTTCGGGATATATACTTACCCGCAGGTTCACCAGATGATATCTACAGTGAGTGGACAGTTAAGGCAGGGTACACCTTTTACTGATGCTATTAGGTACTCCTTTCCAATGGGGAGTATGACAGGTGCACCCAAGTATAAGGTTATGCAACTGATAGAACATTACGAACAAAGCAGGCGGGAGCTTTTTTCTGGCACCATTGGCTATATAAACCCTAATGGGGATTTTGATTTTAATGTCATTATCCGCAGTTTGTTTTACAATGCTGATACCAGCTATCTGGGCTACCAAACAGGAGGGGCCATTACCTGGGATAGCCAACCCGAGCAGGAATGGGAGGAGATGCGCCTTAAAGCCTGGGCCCTGGAGCGCATATTCATGTGATTTGGTAAGGTTTTCCCAATTAATTTTTCATTTTCATAAGAAAAAGTAAAAACTGGCACAATTGTTGTAACAAGGTAAGGGATGATCGGCCCTTATCATCCTATTACTATCTAAAACTAAAGTGTCATTTGCGGGTTTCTTCTCCAAGGAGGCCCGCCATTGCCATAGGTAGAAGTGGAGGATTTTTGAAGTTTACAGCTAATTTGAAGTATAAATCCATCTTTCCAGGTTCCTTATTTACATCAATTCAATACCCCAATATTGTTTACCCCCATCAAAAAGTGATAGTTTGGAAAATACCCAAAACAATTACTTTTGCCCCTTATGATATTCCCCGATTTTAGTGGTGTAGCACTGAAACTAAAACGTACTGAAGGCAAAACCTCAGTTTGGGATATAATACGTAAAAAGTGGATTATCCTAACTCCTGAGGAACATGTGAGGCAGTATATGATTCACTACCTTAACAATTCCATCAAATATCCCATAGCAATGCTAGCTGTTGAGAAAACTATAATAGTGGGGGGAATGAAGCGTAGGTTCGACATTGTGGTTTATAACCGAAAACATGAGCCATGGATGCTGGTGGAATGTAAGGCTCCCGATGTGCCTGTGAACCCGGCGGTATTGCACCAATTGCTGGGCTACCAAAGAATAATACAAAGTAGTTATTGGCTGTTGACAAATGGCATTGATACTCTTTGTGCAGATGCACGCAATACCGATGATATTATATGGCTGGACTCACTTCCTCTTTATGAGTTTTGAGTATTCGTTGCTATGAATGAGGGTTAGTGCTTTTTTCACCATATTATCATCCTTCACTGTAATAGCATAGTAGCCATTATCGCGAAACAGGTAACGGGCTAATCTGGCCTTTAGGTGCAGGTTAAAATAGGCTGCTGCTGTTCTTTTTTGTAACGCTTTAACTACCAGCCTTCGGGTATCACCTTTCAATTCAGACAGGAAGAAGTCTTTCACATCACTGGTCTCATCGAAATTTTCTTCGAAATCTTTGATATCCTTAAACTTGAAACTGTTGCGGTTTTGAATAAAATAATCCCAAAGGGCAATCTTTAATTCATTACTATTGAGAACTTCGGTAATAACAGATGATATACGGCTGGTATCATAAGGCACATAAACATCGGGCTTAATCCCCCCTCCACCATATACTACCCTGTTTCGGGAGGTGTAGAATTTCACGGTATCTGTAATAGTAGTTGTATCAAAGCCTACCAACTCGCCACTTTCAAAACGTTTTTCATAATCTTCGCGGTAGGCTTCCTTGCCTTTGGCAAAAGTTCGCTGGATGCACCTGCCTGATGGTGTATAATACTTGGCAATGGTGAGCCTTAGGGCCGCCCCATCGGGCATTTCGTATTGTTCCTGAACAAGACCCTTACCATAGGTACGACGGCCCATAATTACTCCCCTATCCCAATCCTGGATAGACCCGGCTAGTATTTCACTGGCAGAGGCTGAACCTTCATCAACCAACACTATTAGTTTACCAGTTGTAAAAGCACCTTCCTCATTGGCACGGTATTCGGTTTTGATGGTATGGGTGCCTTTCGTATAGACTACCAATTTATTATCCCCAAGAAAATCACCGGCTATAGAATTAGCAGCATCAAGATAGCCACCAGGGTTTTCCCTCAGATCTATCACCAGTTGTTTGGCTCCTTTTTTCTTCAGGTCAGCGAGTGCTGATACGAACTCTTTGTAGGTAGTGGCACTAAAGCGGTTGATTTTAATATAACCCGTGGCATTATCAATCATCAGGCTGGCATCAACACTGTATATGGGTATAATATCACGGATGATGGATACATC
>CAIWHI010000029.1 GCA_903912435.1 uncultured Bacteroidota bacterium
CTTCCAATTGCTATAAAACCACTCCCTGATGCAGGGGTGATAATAGGTGCAACCAGCGTTTGTCCAGGCACTCAAATTACGTTAACAGATACCACAAGTGGCGGTGTATGGAGTAGCAGCAATATAAAGGCAACAGTATCGGGCGGAACTGTAATTGGTATTATACCAGGATTAGATACCATAATATATAAGGTAACGAATAGTTGCGGTGACGCTATTACAAAATACCCCATTACCATTCTCCCAATGCCCAATGCGGCTAATATTACAGGTCCACAAACTGTATGTGTAAATGACTCGATGCAACTAACAGATACTGTAAGCGGTGGTAGCTGGATAATAAGTAATCAAAATGCCAGTATCAATATAAATGGTATTGTAAAAGGTAAAATTGCTGGCCTTGATACTGTGGAATATTCGGTTAATAATAGTTGTGGAACAGCTAATACTACCTATAATATTACTGTGAACCCACTACCCTATGCAGGTACAATTTCGGGTACAGATTCAGTTTGTGCTGGAGATACACTTGGAGCCATGACCGATACTATACCCGGTGGTGTATGGGGAAGCATGGACCAGGGAATTGCAAATGTATTAGCTAACGGTTCTGCTGTGGGTAAAAAAGCCGGGGTTGATTCGGTGACCTATTCGGTAAGTAATAGTTGTGGAACGGCTGTGGCTACCTTTGGATTGGTAGTAAGGTCGGAGGCAGATTGTACCCCACCAATTACAAAACTGGACAAGATGGGCTGTACAGGTGAAGGCGAAATACTGATCTACCCTAACCCATGCCGTTCAGGTGTGTTTACCCTAAACATTTACTCATCTTACCAGGAAGATGTTACCATAAGTGTAATTAACATGCTGGGACAGAAAGAAACCAAGGTAGTATCTGTAACCAATCAACCAACTAATGTTAAGATGACCCTTGCTGCAGGTATGTATTATGTAACCGCAGTTACCGCTCATGGCAGGTGTACAGAGAAATTGGTGGTAGAGGTGGATAGGTAGAAGGGGAAATAAATGAATAATTTAATAAGGGTTTGGTGTTAGATGCACTAAACCCTTATTTTTTTGGCAATTATTTTGGAAAATTTACAAAATCCAATTTTATTGTCAAATTTTCCTACCTTTACAACATAACAGTATTTTAAAGGCAACAAATTGAATTATTACCGGTGAATTCCTTATTAATTCACAGAATATTGGAGACAATTATTAATGCCAAAATAGAATAGAACCATATCAATATAAACCCAGATGATAAACCAAATAGCCAATGACCGTTTTGAAAAAGGGAGGGGGGCACAGTATAACCCTAAGAACAGGTTTCTGAAGGGGGAGTATGTGCAGGAACATGTGGAGGGTATTGATGATTGGGAACAGGACAAAAGAGAAACGCAGTATATAGCTGATAATAGCAAAACAATAGTAAACCCGGTAACCAGTCCCGATGTGGGGATGCTGTTTTCGGCTAATCCCTACCAGGGATGCGAACACGGATGTGTCTATTGCTATGCAAGGAATACGCATGAATACTGGGGCTATAGTGCGGGGTTGGATTTTGAGAGCAGGATAGTAATCAAAAAGAACGCCCCTGCCCTACTGAGGAAATATTTTGACAACAAAAACTGGATACCCGCTACTATCTCCCTAAGTGGAAATACTGATTGCTACCAACCAATAGAACGGAAGATGAAGCTGACCAGAGCCATGCTGGAAATTTTTCTGGAATACCGCAATCCTGTGGGGATTATTACGAAGAATTCTTTGGTGCTAAGGGATATGGACATTATTCAGGAATTGAATAAGCACAATCTGGTAAGGGTGTTTACCTCAATTACCTCTCTTGATGAAAACCTGCGAAAAATAATGGAGCCAAGAACTGCATCGTATAAGGCAAGACTTGGCGTACTAGAAACCTTATCGAAAGCAGGTATACCTACAGGGGTAATGAATGCGCCATTGATACCAGGGCTGAATGATATGCATATGCACGATGTACTCAAAGCTGCAAGTGAGGCCGGGGCCAAATGGGCGGGTTATACTGTGGTAAGACTGAATGGCCCCATAGGTGGTATTTTTAAGGACTGGCTTACGAAAACCTTCCCCGACAGGGCAGAAAAGGTATGGCACCAGATTGAAGAATGCCATGATGGGCAGGTAAATGATAGTAGAATTGGGAACAGGATAAAGGGCGATGGGAAGTTCGCAGAAATGATTAAGAACCAGTTTGATATTTATTGCCGTAAATACCACCTCAATGAAATACATGAATCGCTAAATACCACAGCATTCCGCAGAGTGAAGGCCGGGCAGGGGATTCTGTTTTAGATTGATTTTAGACTTTGGATTTCGTCTTCGGTGAGGCCCGTAATTTGAGCAATTGTGGGGATTGGCATACTCAGGTTAAGGCAGTTTCGGGCTATTTCTAAATTGCGTTCGTGTTTCCCCTCTTCTTTTCCTTCGTATTTTCCCTTATTATAATTACCAACTACCCTACCATAACTATCCCGCCATTCCTTAATAAAATAATCGTAATCAGCTTTATCAGTAGGACTGAGTTTCAGAACATCCAATTTTTCAAAAGCTTCTTTGAGTCCTTTAGCCTTAGTACCCTCTTCAATCTCTTCGGTCTTTAAAAACCTAATCCACTCATCAAGCGTATTCTTAGCTATATCATCAAACTCATTAACTTTAATGATATAATACTCGGGATAAATTCTGGAGATTTTCTCGGTATGGTAAACCAGCTGTTCGTCTTTTGTTAAAAGAAGATAATCGTGTTTGTTGATTCCGACAAAGTTGGTGGTGCCATGGTAGATATAATCTTCGCCATGACCCAAATTAAAATAAACAATATTTACGGAAATTACCTTCTTGATTTTGTTGTACCCCATACCTCTTTCCATGTTGTCAATTATCAACTTGGAGGTACCGAACAATATTCTCAACAAATAATCCTGAAAGTAATCGTTTTGTATTTCAATTATTATCAACTCGCCCTTTGAATCCTTAACCAATAAATCGACCTGATTAGTCTTATTTAAGGCAGATTCTCTATTACCCTCACTTTCAAGAATGCTTTCTATTTTGATATCCTCATAAAGTAATTCACTTAAAAAGCCTTCAAGAATGCCAAAGCTGGCCTTATTTCTTAAAAGCCTTTTCATTGCCCAATCGAACCTTATGAGATTGCGTTTTTGCATTCTGTGTATTTCAGAAACAAAATTAAATAAAAATAACGAATCAGAAATTCACCAAATTATGAACTACCTCATTACCCCAATATTATTCCTAAAAATCTTGACAGCAATTGCCAATAGAATTACACCGAAAAACTTGCGGATAACCGCAATTCCTGATGGACCAAGTATGCGCTCCAGAAAATTGACTGAACGAAGGGAAATGTAAATAATGACCAGATTGATGAGAATGGCTATGAGGATATTATAGTTTTCGTAGGCTGCTTTGAGGGACATAACCGTAGTTAAGGTACCTGAGCCGGCTATCAATGGGAAAGCTACGGGCACCAGGGTACTGGTTTTAGACTCCTCTTTATCTGGCTTAAAAAACTCAAGACCTAATATCATTTCAAGACCCAGAATGAAGATTACTATTGAGCCCGCTATTGCAAAGGACTTGATATCAAGCCCCATAAATTCAAGCATTTGCTTTCCCACAAGAAAGAATAACAACATTAGTCCGCCTGAAACTACGGTAGCCAAGAGGGCATTAATATCGCCTGATTTCTTCTTGATAGATATAATGACAGGTAGTGACCCGAGTACATCAATAACCGCAAATAGGGTGAAGCTAACTGTTACAATTTCTGAAAAATCGGTTTTTGAAAGGCCGAATCCGGTCATATAAATGAAATTGGGGTGTCTGCGAAGGTACAGATTGAAAGGTTAGGAAAACCCCAAAAGTACTTTTCGTTCAATTTTATAACTTAATATACCCTTAAACCCTTAGGATAATATGGGTAAGAAGTCTATTTTTGCCCAACAAAACCAATCAGTAATGGCTCTAAATAACTATACTCATACAGCTGCAGACAGATTTATGCAGTACGTGCAAATTGATACCCAAAGCGACCCAACCTCCCCTACCCAACCTAGTACTGAAAAGCAAAAAGATCTGAGCAAGGTGCTGGTGGAGGAATTACTAGCAATAGGTATTAGTGATGCCGAACTTGATGAGCATGGTTATGTATATGCCACCATACCCGCTACTACTGATAAAAATGTACCTGTATTGTGCTTTTGTTCGCATGTGGATACTGCACCCGATTGCAGTGGCAAAGATGTGAAACCAATATTGCACAAAAATTATGATGGCAGTGATATTCAATTGCCAGATGATGAATCAGTAATCATAAGTACTAAAGACCACCCTTACCTTAAAGAGCGCATAGGTGATGATATTATTACTGCTAGTGGCAATACCCTATTGGGTGCTGATGACAAGGCAGGTGTGGCTATTATTATGGACCTGGCCAATTACCTGATTACGCACCCTGAAATAAAGCATGGCAAAATACGTGTACTGTTTACACCCGATGAAGAAGTGGGTCGTGGGGTGGCAGCGATTGACATGAAGAGGCTGGGGGCTGATTTTGGGTATACCCTGGATGGTGGCGAACGTGGCCATCTGGAAGGTGAAACATTTTCGGCTGATGCGGCAATAGTTACCTTTCATGGTATAAGTGCCCACCCTGGGTATGCTAAAGGTAAAATTGTACATGCAATAAAAGCGGCATCAGCTTTTGTAGCCATGCTGCCAAGAGAAGAATGGTGTCCGGAAGCTACTGAAGGAAAACAAGGTTTTGTGCACCCAACTTCTATTGAGGGTGGACTGGAAAAAGCTACGGTTCAGTTTATTGTACGTGATTTTGATACTTCAATGCTTGCCAAACACGAAGAAAGGTTAAAAGACATCATGCACAAGGCAGCAGAACAGTTCCCTGGTATCACTACCTCTTTTGTAGTAAAGGAACAATACCGCAATATGAAGGAAATTCTTGACCTACATCCCCAGGTAATGGATTATGCTGAGGAAGCCTATGTGAGGAGCAATATGGAAGTGACAAGAATGAGCATAAGAGGTGGAACTGATGGCTCGAGATTATCTTTTATGGGTCTGCCATGTCCTAATATCTTTACCGGCGAAATGGGTATACACTCTAAGCAGGAGTATGTAAGCGTTCAGGATATGGAGAAAGCGGTGGAAGTATTAGTGCATTTGGCTAAAATATGGGAAGAGAAGGCATAAACTTCCTTATCTTAAATAGTTTTGTCCAATTGAAAATGATTACTTTCCGCTTGTTATCTTAACTAATTGCTTACAATTAATTATTAAATAAAATTATTACCTTTGTAAAAAAGAGGCTAATTAATGGTTAAGAATTACCTTGTTGTTATAATTACAATCCTTACACTTTCTGTTTTTACCTTGGTAATCATCCAGCTTACGGGTATTAGCAGGAACTCATGGACTCGTTTGCTTAATGGCCACAAAGAAGGTGAGGAGTTTAATGGCAATTTTTACAGCAAGGAGGGGGAAATATATCATGGCGAGATTTTCCATGAGGAGACAAAGACCCGTGACCAGATAGTGAGGCGTATGGCCAAGACTACCCTGCAGTTTTATGAAACCAAATACAATTTTGGCAGTGTACCAGAAGGAAAGGTTTTAAGTCATACGTTCAGATTTAAAAATACTGGTCAGAATCCACTGATGATATCTAAAACAGATGTAACCTGTGGGTGCACTGTACCAAATTATCATCTGGAACCTATAGCACCAGGTTCGGATGG
Organism: uncultured Bacteroidota bacterium; assembly: GCA_903912435.1. Taxonomy (GTDB): domain Bacteria; phylum Bacteroidota; class Bacteroidia; order Chitinophagales; family Chitinophagaceae; genus Nemorincola. The sequence goes on from CAIWHI010000029.1 coordinate 5,823, forward strand.
GGAGATTACCATTGAATTTAATACCAGTGGAAAATCGGGGATACAACAGAAAAACATAGCAGTGCATGCCAATACCAACCCTGAATCGGTAAACATTGGGATAGAGGCTGATGTGAGGTAATAAGTCAAAACCCCATTAATCATTAACAACTAAGCACTAACAATTAAAAATTGCCTAAATACAAACTATGAGTGGCGAGGTTAGCATTTCTCCAATAAAAAAATTCCAAAATTATCTTTCTTTAATAAAATTTAGCCATACGGTATTTGCAATGCCGTTTGCCTTAATAGGTTTTACATTGGCTGTAGCTTATTTCCATAGTCCGTTTAAGGCCGACTTATTGGTAAAAATGGTGCTGTGTATGGTATTTGCGCGTAGTGCAGCAATGGCTTTCAACCGTTATCTTGACCGGCATTATGATGCGCAAAATCCAAGAACAGCGCAAAGGGAAATTCCGGCAGGGGTGATCTCTTCATCAAATGCTCTAATTTTCACCATCATTAATTCACTGTTGTTTGTAGCCACCACCTGGTTTATTACCAATGACCAAGGAAGCCATGTCTGCTTTTACTTATCATTTGTTGCCCTGTTTGTAATATTATTTTACAGCTATACCAAGAGAATTACAGCACTTTGCCATATTGTATTAGGTATTGGCCTTTCACTCTCACCAATAGGCGCCTTTCTTGCTGTTACTGGTTATTTTGCACTGATACCTGTATTATTTAGCCTGGCTGTAGTTACCTGGGTATCGGGGTTTGATATTATATATGCACTACAGGATGAAGAATTTGACCGTAGCCTAAAACTACATTCAATACCGGCTGCATTAGGAACTAAGAAAGCCCTGGCACTATCATCTGTATTACATGTATTTTCAGCTATTTTCATTATTTCGGCTGGAGTGGTTGGGCATTTCAATTTATTGTATTGGGTAGGTGCTGCATTTTATAGTAGCATGCTCATTTATCAACATATGCTTGTGAAACCTAATGACCTTAGTAAAGTAAATATGGCTTTTGCCAATACCAATGGCTTTGCTAGTGTGCTGTTTGCGGTATTTACTATTATTTCATTGCTTATATAGTAAATCAATTATTTTCCTGAATGATTGATGAGATCAAAGAAAGTTTTCCTGTAAGTTTCGGATATGGGAATTAGTTCCTCCCCTATTTTAATCCTGTCGCGTTCTATAGAATCAATTTTATCGAGAGCCACCATAAAGGACTTGTGTACCCTACACATAATATTGGACGGTATCTCCAGCTCAAAATCGTTGAAGGTTTGTAAGGTCATAATGCGCTTGGTGGTGGTATGGATTTTGCGGTAATCACGCATTCCTTCTATATATAGTAGCTCATTGATGAGCAATTTCTCCAATCGGTATTCTGTTTTCACAAAAATGAATTTCTTCTCATTGACTACTTCCTTTTTGGATAGGTTGGTCTGAGCACGGCTAACAGATTGTAGGAAACGCTCGAAAGTAAAGGGTTTAAGCAAGTAATCGGTTACATTGAGTTCAAAGCCTTTTAGGGCATACTCATTGTAGGCTGTAGTAATAATAACCTCGCAGGAAATCTTAGCTGTTTCTAATAATTGTATCCCCGACACCTCACCCAGACTAATATCCAGGAAAATAAGGTCAACATTATTGGAGCCAAGGAATACCATGGCATCAATGCTATTATCGAAAGTGCCTACCAAATTGAGGAAAGGCAATTTGAGTACATAGGCCATGGTGCGCTCCAGAGCCAGTGGTTCGTCTTCTACTATGATACAGTTAATTCGCATTATTGTACAAAATAAGGGTTACTTTATATACATTCTCTTTACTGCTTATCTCCAGGCTATGCATGCCTGGATAGAGCAGCATCAATCTTTTTTGGATGAGGTCGTTGCCCAGTCCACCAGGTTCGGGCCTAAGTGGTGATGATTCATCAAAAACATTTTCACAATCAAAACCTATTCTATCTTTTACTATTACAACCCTGATTTTAATGGCATTCTCAATTTTCTTATTTTCTGCATACTTGAAGGCATTTTCTATAAATGGTATAAACAACATAGGGGCTATGGTAATACCCGATGGGTCGCCATATATGCCAAATTGGACATAGTTAGGATTTGAGGTTCTGATTTTTTGGAGGTCTATGTACTTGTCGATATAGGTTAGTTCATCCGTCAGGAAAATCTCTTCCGTTTTGGTTTCATACAGCATAAAACGCATAATATCTGATAGTTTATTCAAATAAACTGATGCCTTTTTTGCGTCCTTCTCAATTAATACATCTATATTATTGATGGTATTAAACAGGAAGTGGGGACTCAATTGGGATTTTACCAAAGCGAGTTCCATTTCATAATTTTTCCTGTCCAGGTCTTCTTTTAACTTGATTTCCTCATACCAGGTAATAAATCCCCTCATAACAAGGCCTATGACCCCATTGATGGCGGTGTTGAGTGGGATGAGCATGATTTTGGGCAAATCAGAATTCAAGCCCACATCCTGCATAATCATGGGCAAGCCCTTTTCGATTGTACCACCAAAAAATACCGGAATCA
>CAIWHI010000030.1 GCA_903912435.1 uncultured Bacteroidota bacterium
GCCATAACCAAAGGGATATTGGTGCTAAATAATAATAACCTGTCAATTACTAATGTAAATGCATTTGTTTCTGTACCTAACGATACAACTGGGATGATAGCAGCAGATAGTACAGGTATGCTTGTGCTGGCGATAAAGCCTTTTACTATTGGTACAATAGTTCCAAATTATATCTGGCCTATTGGCACAATAAGGCGTAGTATTACTTATTCACCTGTATATATCCCCTATACGTCTAATAGTGTATTGAGAAATGTGGGGATAAGAATAGGTGATCGCCAGCACCCCTCCGATGCATCGGCAACCAACTATTTGGCTAAATACTGGCATCTCTCTGATGATGGTGGAGCGGCTGCTTATACTTTCAATAATATTGGATTTAATTTTGTAGGTACAAATATTGTAGGGTATCCAGATTTTCGACTTAATAGCTGGAATGGTACTATTTGGACGCAAATATCTAGTAGTGTTACTAACACAACGATGAATTCATTTGTAACCTTCCCCTTGAATAATATTGATTTTACCGGAAGGCCTACTGTTAGCACAATATATAACTGGACAGGTGCTACGAGTAATGATTATACGATTGCTACAAACTGGACACCCACCCGTACCAGCCCTTCTCAAACAGATATACTGCAATTTAATAATGGAAGGATAGATACAGTAAATAATGTGAAACCTGATGAAACTATAGCCCGTATTATTATTTCAGGCAATACTACAACAAAATGGAAAGCTGCAACCTCAGCCTCTACAGTATTCTACACAATGAGTAGTTATGCTCCAACCGCTCCGGCACTTAAAATTGACAGCGGATCTGCATTGATTGTTGATGGATCTTTAAATAAGTTAAATCTACAATTTGGTTCAGGTAATACAAGCTATGTCTCAATAGCTGGCAGGCTTGAGTTCCAAAATACAGCAGTAGCAAGCAATATCAATTTTACCAACTGCCTTGCTACAGTTACTACCAGTGGTGTACTTGCTGCCGGTACTACCAATAGTGCTACCGCAATAACCAGCACATCAGCAAACCTTACTATAAATGGAACTTTCGAGCATAAATATACCACAGTGCAAGGGTCGGTACCTAGTGCCACTTGGGGGCCAAACGCTACATTACTGATAGATGGATTTACATCTGCACTCTATACCCCTATTTGTGATTTTTCTGTACCCAATATGGTCTATAATTGTCCTTTGCAAACTTCATCAACAAATTGGAGTAATCCTCCTAATATAACCAATACATTTAAAATGATAAATACTGGGAGTGCTGATTTTGAGATTAGTATGGGATATGGAAGTTACTTTAATGTGAATAATTATATACAAACCGGTGGCACATTCACCCTGCGAAGTCGTAGTATGAACGTAAGTGGTAATTTGACACAATCAGCAGGTATCTTTCGTGCTCACTATGGTCTAGGAATGGTTTCTTTCAATGGCAGTACTGTTCAAAATGTTTCCTTCTTTAATAATGCCCCTGATGGTGCAATGACCTACCGGTTTTGCAACCCTATGGGAGTAAATCTTACAGGCACAGGAACACTTACATCAACTTTTAATATTAACAATCAGGGTGGTATAACTATTTCTACCCCAATTGCTCATCCGGTAACAACAGCGTTTAGATTTATTTATGACTCTACTATAACATTTCTTTCCTATGATACAGCAATGCCGATACCTACTTCTTTCGTCGTTGATACACTTTTCTATCCTACTCTTAATGGTCCAGAAGATTTCAGCGTGAATATTGGCAATACAAGTACCATTACTCTACCGGTATCTAAAACTATCAGCGGTACACTAGATATGTTATCGGGTGATATATTGATAGGAGCCAATAACCTCACAATTGGCAAGTCTGATATTACCCAGGGTTATCTTAACTGGTATAGTGGATATATTGTACCCACAACCGGAATTTTTAAAAGATGGTACTCATCAAGTGGGGTAAGCACATCGGCCGGAACAACTAATGGTTACTATCCGCTTAAGTATGGTGGTTTAAATAGGAGTGTTGAGTTGTATTTCGACAGTTATAGTGCACTTACTACTGGTGGTACCATTGCGGTTACTGCTACCTCCCTGCCTGGTCTTACTACTGGTATTAGTGTGGTAGATGGAACTACAACACTTATCGACCGAACTAATTCTTCATGGACATTCACTGTAGGATCGGGCATGACAATGACCGGAACTATAAATGCCCAACTTACTGTAGGTGGTAATTTTACCTATATAGACCCGTCAAAGCTCCATATAATGCATGCATCAAGCGTAGTGGGCACTCATGTTGCGGGTTCAGGTACTTCGCCTGACTTTATTGCGCAAAGAAATGGATTGAGTCTTGCTAACCTTACCTCAGGTCCATTTTATGTAGGTACGCCTGATACTATGTATACATCTACAGGAGCATACATTTCAGTTGCAAATGGTAATTGGAGCAATCCTGCTACCTGGAATATCCATGCCGTGCCTCCGGCAGGTGCTTCAGTTTATATAGCAAATGGCAATACAGTTACTATTGACGATCCATTTTGTGTTGCAGCATCGGTGACTATTAACCCCAGATCTAAGCTTACCGGAATTTCAGCAGGGGTTCTACAGGTTGATTCTTTTATTACCAATAATGGCACTTTTAACTTAGCAGGGGAGACTGTGACACTGGGCCCATTTGGTGGTGGCAATCGATTCTTCTTCTCTAATGGCACTTTAAATATCACCTCTGGAAACTTAAATATTAATGGTGCAATGTATATTCCTAACCCAGGTATTCTCAATCAGAGTGGGGGAGCTATTGTTATAGATGGTAATGCAGGTGGTGTAATTTCCAGAAGTTCAACAAGGCCACTTTTGTGGATTGACAATACCACAGTAAATGCAAGTGCGGGATCTATAACTTTTGTTGACCCTAGCGTAACCGGAGGTGGAAACTTAAAAATAACCGGATCCATTGTTAATAGTATGTATTTTAATGGTGCTCATACTTTTGTTTTTGGTGATGGAATATCTACAACGTCCGGTTATTCTGATGGTTTTACGTTGGAGAGTGTAACTCCGCTTAACAATATTGTGGTGAATGGTTCACCATCCGGCATTAATAGAACTGTAAATGTGTCCTTCCCAGGAATAACGGTATCGGGTGATATTCGACTTCATAATTATAATGCGGAGTTAAATACAGGGTATTCAATCAGCCTTTCCGGAAGTATTTATGCCGATACAAATACTATTGTAACATCACCCGGATTTATAAGATTTACAAATCCAACTCTTCCACAATCTGTCAATGGACCGGGAGTCTACCGCAATAGCCGTACAGGTGCTACCGCAAATTTCACAATGATAGAAGTGCAAAATGGCTCTGTTGCTGGGGTAACATTAAATATGAATAACCCATCTTTTACAGATTTTATTTATTTTAGTCTTGGCAGGATACATGCTTCATCAGGTGCCGTTATAAATACCACAGGCTCATATGACATAACTGGCAGCCAGTCAACAGGATGGATTTCAGGTAAGTACAAGACCCATATTTATCCCGGAAGCACAAGTATTGATTTCCCGGTTGGCGACAGCCTTTACTTTACCCCTGTGACATTATCTATTACACCCGGTGCAGTACTCAATGCCGGTGGGCTAATAGTTGGAACTACTACCCTAGACCATCCTGCTATTGGGACAAGTGGTATACTACCTTCCCATAGTGTTAACAGGTATTATTCGTTGGATACATCAGATGGATTACGTCTAGCATCATTAAGTTCATCCATAATCCTGAGTTGGAACACGGCAGACCAGGATCCTACATTTTCATGGAGTAGTGCAAGAGGTGCTTCCTACCATAGCGGAATATGGAAAACTGAAAGGGTGACATTGGTATCACCTACACAATTGTCGATAAATTATTTGGGTTCTGATATTGTTGCAGACTACCAGTTAGGCTCAGAAGGTAGCACGCCTTTCTTAACCAGCCAGCCAGGTGACCAGGCCGTTTGTGTAGGCACTAATACTACATTTACAACAGGAGCATCATCAGGATCGGTTTTTCAATGGCAGGTAAATAATGGCAGTGGCTGGTTAAATGCTGTCGCAGGTAGTCTATACGGAGGTGTGACAACTGGTACACTTACAGTAACAGCAGCTCCACTAAGTATTAATGGATACCAATATCGCTGTAAGGTTTACAATACCACTGACACTGTATTTACAGTGCAGGCACATATTTCTGTAAGTTCAATTACAGGTGGTATCACAGGTTCTTTGGGCATCTGCCCAGGCACAACAACCACTTTGGGTTGCTCTATAGCGGGTGGCACCTGGAGTAGTAGTTCATCTGGAATCACCACTATTAGTACATCAGGTGTGGCAACAGGTGTTTCTGTCGGAACATCAATTATCACTTATAGGTTGGCTACTGGTTGTCGCAGTACAGCAATTGTTACCGTTAATCCGAATCCGGCGTCCATTGTGGGTAGTCCTAATGTTTGTGCAGGTGCTACTACTACACTTACCGATGCTACATCTTCTGGTTCATGGAGCAGTGGCACTACCTTTGTAGCTACAATAGGAACAGGATCAGGGGTAGTTACCGGTATTTCATCTGGTATCACTTCTATTACATACACACTTGCTGCTACAGGTTGTCAGTCTACCGCATCAATGGTAGTGAATCCTGCTCCGGCACCTATAACAGGGTCACTTAATGTATGTTCAGGCAGTTCGGTATCACTTGGTAGCACCACTACTGGTGGTATATGGACTAGTAGTGCACTATTTATTGCTACCATTGGCTCATTGTCAGGCGGCCTTGTGGGTATTTCTACAGGCACTTCCATTATTTCTTATTCTTCGGGTGGTTGTCGCACCACAGCTACTATTACTGTCAATCCATTGCCTGCTACAATCACGGGTACTCCAATTGTCTGCGAGGGGGCTAACACCACTTTGACTGATGCCACATCAGGAGGATTCTGGACTGGTAGTGCTTTAACGATAATAAATGTAGGAAGCACCACAGGAGTTGTTTCAGGCTTAGTTTCAGGAACAGCAACTATCACCTATACCATTAGCTCCACTAATTGCTACACAACAAGGCAGGTGACTGTGAATGTGGCTCCAGCCATTATTACTGGGGATTCTATTATATGTGCAGGTGCTGCAACAACCTTGAGCGATGCAACACCAGGTGGTTCCTGGAGTAGTGCTTCAACTGTTATAGCTACTATAGGATCAACTACTGGAATTGCAAATGGCATAAGTTCCGGTTTCGTAAATATTTCTTATACAGTGGCGAATGGTTGCAGATCAACAATGCAGTTGACAGTAAACCCTCTACCTGCACCAATATCAGGTCTAATGTCAGTATGTGAGGGTATTGCCGGAGCTCTTTCTGATACTTCGGCAGGTGGTAACTGGAGCAGTAGTGATGTTTCCATCGCTTTGATGCCGTCATCGCGGATATCGTCATCCCTGGTGGTGCCGTCACCGATGTCGACATCACTTGCACGGTTATCACCGATATGTCATCGCTTGCATCGTCATCCCCGATATTGTCATCCCTCATTTCGTCATCACTGATGTCGCCATCGCGTTATCACTGGTTTTCTGCATCACTTGCATCGTCGTCACCGACGTCGCTTGCATCGTCATCACCGATATCCGCATCACACTCATCCCGGATCTTGTCATCCCGCATAACGTCATCACCGATGTCGCCATCGCGTTGTGTTCACTGATGATCTGATGTCGTTATCACTGATACCGACATCGCGGAATGCCATCATCACCGGGATAAAGCAGCAGCC
>CAIWHI010000031.1 GCA_903912435.1 uncultured Bacteroidota bacterium
ATTTCTTGGCCATTAGATTACGTAGTTACGTAATCGCAAATCTACAACAAAAAACCAGCAAAACAAATGCTGGCTTAAGTTTTATCGATAGATTACGTAATCAAACTTCTGAGTTAGGGATTAATATAAATGCATCAATGAGATTCTAAAAATCCTTAAGTCAATGACATTGGTGATAACACCAACAACGTCGTTAAATTCCAAATTTTCCATTTCATGATATGCGCGATGGAGACGGATTCAATCCGTCTCTACATTTCGCCATTGTTGGTGTTTTCACCAACAATCATTTCGTTTAGCAAATTCGCATTGCACGCACGGGTTTTGCGTTTTTGGCTAACCTCGATAGTTGTTGGTGAAAACACCAACAACGGCGTTCGGTGGTATTTGCTTTAGCCAAAATTGGTATGCGGGGATTCCATGCGCATTAATTTCGGCTAAAGCCAATATATAATATTGTTTTATACCCCGGCCTTCAGGCCCGGGCTACTGATGTTGCATTTTTGGAACATCGGAGACATTACCATGGCGCTCTCTATTAGAGAGAACGTAGGTAAAGACTATGGTTATTATGTTAAATATTGCACCTTACAACTCTTTCCTCAACCTTGCCACAGGGATATTCAATTGCTCCCTGTATTTAGCCACGGTGCGGCGGGCAATATTATAACCCTTTTCCTGTAGCATGTCGGTGAGTTCCTCGTCACTCAATGGTTTGCGCTTATTCTCCCCGGTAATAAATTCATTGAGGATTGTCTTTACCTCACGGGTCGATACCTCCTCACCACTCTCCATTTGCAACGACTCGCTAAAGAAATACTTGAGCTTATAAGTGCCATATTCTGTCTGCACATACTTACTATTCGCCACTCTCGATACCGTTGATACATCCAGACTGGTTGTCTGGCTGATATCCTTGAGAATCATGGGGCGCAAATAGGTTTCATCACCTGTTATGAAAAATTCCTTCTGGAAATTCAAGATTGCCTGCATGGTGTGGAGCAGGGTATGCTGCCTTTGTTTTATGGCATCAATAAACCATTTAGCCGAATCCAGCTTCTGCTTGATAAAAATCACCGCCTCTTTTTGGCGCTTATTCTTTTTCTCGCCACGGTCGTAGGCGCGCATCATTTCCTTATAACCTTCTGAAATGCGTAGTTCAGGGGCATTTTTGGCATTGAGCGAAAGCTCGGGTACGCCATTGTTGTTATAAACAAAAAAGTCGGGGATAATATAGCTTTCAGCCTTGTTTACCACCGCAAAAGCCGCTCCGGGCTTAGGGTTCAGCTTAATGATGATATTGATTACATTTTTCAGGTCCTCATCATCTATGCCGAGGTGCTTTTGTATTTTATCGTAGTGTTTTTTGATAAATTCATTAAAGTACTTGTCAATCACTGCAATTGCATCCCTTACAGGTTTGCTATCGGGCATGCGTTTTAGTTGGAGGACCAGGCATTCCTGCAATGTCCATACACATATTCCCGGTGGGTCAAAATGCTGTATACGATTGATTAATTCAGCTATTTCCTCCTCATTAGTATCTACATTCTGCCCGAAAGCAAGGTCATCCACAATAGAAGTTACCTCACGGCGTAGGTAGCCATCGTCATCCATGCTGCCTATTATTTGTTCGGCAATTCTGTGACGACGGTCATCTAGTTCCAGCATGCCTAGTTGGTCCAGCACATAATCGTGAAAGCTGGTTTCCACCCTTGCAGGTGTCACCTGCCGCTCATTCTCACCACCACCGTAGTAGTCATCACCATAGTCATATCCACTGCTATCATCATCTTCCCTACGTAGGAAATCATCAAGGTCTATCTTTTCCGCGGTATCATTGCTTAGTTCCACTTCCTCCTCGGGTCCATCACTTCCCTCATCACCATCTACCTTGTTTTCACCTAGTTCGTAGGTATCCTGCTCATTATTATTGTTTTCCAGCTCAAATTCAAGGGCGGGGTTTTCTTCCAGTTCTTCCTTTATCCTTTCTTCAAGATTGGCAGTGGGTATTTGCAGCAACTTCATTAGCTGAATTTGCTGGGGGGATAGTTTTTGTAATAACCGCTGCTGGTTCGATTGTCTTAGCATAATATTTCAGGTCTACTTCTACAGGCTGTGAAAAATAGTGGGGGTTGC
>CAIWHI010000032.1 GCA_903912435.1 uncultured Bacteroidota bacterium
CTTTATGCAAACATAGGTATGGGTAATTAATTAATGAATTTCAAGGCTATTTGTTGTGGAACTAACTTATATACATTGAGGTAAATTATTTACTTAATCTCAATCCTTCAAATACAACCCAACAATACAAAAATCCTACTTTTACCCCCACAAATCCCCAATACAAATAAATGAAAAACCTCCTCCCCGCACTCTTCCTCCTCCTAACCACTCATGAAATACATGCCCAAAAATATTTCCAGTTTATCTATACCAACTCCCCGGTGGTATATGGCTCCAACCCGTATGATATCAACTCGGTAATGGGGTGGTTGTATCTTGGCAGGATGGATGATGCCAAATGCAGCAATTGCACCCTCCCATCGCAAGGTGCCCTAACAAAACACCCCAATATGGATTCCCTCCGTAACGAGTATTTAAAGATTTACCCCAAGGAAATCCGTAGTAAGAACTACGCCCCCTATGTAGAAAAAAATGTAAAAGACGGCAGCAAAACCATCTATAAACTATATACCTATTACAAGGTAGGGAACAATGTCCTCACCCCAATATTTCAGGTAAGAGCCACCTTCAACAACGATATCCACAATGAGCACCACGATGTGAGCGATTTTGAATTCGCCCCAGCAGCCGGCCTCAAAGCCCTTGACAATAAAATGGTAATGCAAGCTTATAAAGCCAAACTAAAAGAAGAAAGTATGGAATCAGCACCACCCATGCGCTAATTTCAGGGTGATGGACGGCAAGTCTAAATTTTCGTAAAGAATTGATAATCAAAGCGTGACACCCTCTCCTAGGGAGAGGGACGGGGTGAGGCCACCTGTCGGCTATCCAGTTTTACGTCAAACCACACTTGTCAATGACAGAGGGCCGGGGTGAAGCCACCGCATGGCTACCCACACACCGGGGCTTAATGCACTATTGGGCTGAGTTAGTTATTGGGCTGTTGTTCTATGAATTCCGGTCACAGACCGGCGGATTTAGTAGACGCGAGTGGTCCTATCGGAACACTCGCGCCAGAGCGGGTCCCCACCCAAAAAAAATGGCAGCCCAAAAGCTGCCATCCAAAATATTATTACCACAAAATCTTACTTCTTATAAACCTTAACAGAGAACGTATACATCTCCATCTTTGCTATCTGCTCCTCACGGCTCAACCTCGATAATTTGTTGGTCTTGTTTAGGTGTGGCTCATTGGGTATCTTATGCATCAGGTCTATCAATGCCTTCGAACTTACTGCATATGAGCTACCATAATTAGTGCCCTCACCCTGGCTGCCAATGGCGGTAAGAATACCTATCACCATACCCTTCTGGTCTATCACCGGCGACCCGCTCTGACCATGCTCGGCCATAAGCTGCAAGGTATATTGCTGGTCATTACCTTCTATACCGTTTTTTGCATGTATATAACCCTCGGCATATACAATATCTTCATTAGGGAAACCGAGTGTAAAGATTTGTGATCCAAGGCCGGCCTTGCTGGTAGCAATGGTATAAGGCAATTCACCCTTGCCAAAGCGGAAGTTTTTCTTCTCCACCTTCATAATGGCAATATCCGCATCCGCATCGTAGGTTACCAGGTAAGCCTTATAATACTGGCCATCATGGCTCTGGATATATACCGAGTCGAAATCGCTCTTATTATTATTATGTATTACGTGGTTTGAGGTTACGAAATAACCATCATTGGTCAATGCAAAACCTGTACCCGAATAGCGCACATCAGATGGTGGCGGGGTTGGCTTGTTGCCCTCCTTTATTATTTCGCGTAGCTGCTTCAGTTCAGCCTGTTGGCCTGCCTGCATCTTTTTGGTTACTGCTACCTCACGGCTGATATTGGTATATTGCGAATCATTCCTCTTAATAGCCGGTTTCAGGCTCCATATAGTAATGGTAGAGGTAAGGATAGCCACACTTGCAGCTACCGCCGCGGTTTTCCATACCTGGGGCAGTAGATTGATATTGATGAATTTGCGCTTACTCTTTTGTTTGCTGGTTTGTTCCTGAGTTATTTCACCTACCATGGTTTTAAAACGCTTGTTTTTACCACTAGCCGTTATAGAACCTATCAACTGGGTACTCTCGTTAAACTCTTTTGCAAACGCCGTGTCACTTTGCATGCGTCCAGCCAACTCCCCTAATTCAGATTCAGTCAGCGTACCTGCCACATAGGCTTCGGCAACCTCCCAAATATTATTGCTTATAGACATGTTGTAATCCCTGATTTATTCAATATTCACTGTTCCAAATATATTAAACACTCATTTTTCTTTGTTTACTTAGCCTGCATGTTGTAAAACAATTTCCTTAGTCGCCCAAGGCACTTGTACTTTTGTGTTTTGGCATTTTCGGGGTTGGTATACCCAAAATCTGCTGCAATCACATGCATGCTCTTATCATGGTGGTAGAAGGCTTTCAGCAACGACCTGCAAGGTTCTCCTATCTGTTCCAGTGCTGCGTCAAGCTGTTCAAAATGTACCTCCCTTTCGTGGTGCGCATTAATATCGTCTTCACTGACTATTCCCTGTTCATCTTCATCACCTCCCAGCCGTTCATCAAGTTGTATTGGTTCCCTGCTTTGTCTCTGTAGTTTTTTATACCACAGGTGTTTACTAATTGCAAACAAGTAAGTACCAATACTACAGGTCAACGTAAAATCACTGTCCTGTGCTTTGCCAAATAATACCACCAGCGCCTCCTGAAACAAATCTGCCGAATCGGCTGAGGAACCTCCGTTTTTGATTAGCCAGCCATTGATAATGCTATAGTTTTGCTGGTAAATCATTTCCGTGACCTTCCTGTCACCCGATGCAAGCGCCGACAACAACTTCTGGTCTGTATATATTGGGCTTTGCACCTATTAATACTGTTTTGACAAAAAAGTAACCCTTGTTAAATATATAAATTTCACGCTAACCTTTTAATAAAATGTTATTAAGTCCTCCGTCAGTCATATTACTGTCATAATCGCTTGCTAACTCTCTCCTCTTCATTGTGGCTTTAGTGAAAATTCCCGAGTAATAATAACAAATTTCATTTCTCACACACCCTGTATCAATCTTGCTCTCAAATACCACCTTAATGATTTTGGCTAAAGCCAATTAGATTATCATTCATACCCCGGCCTAAAGGTTGGGGCTACTTGTTTAAATGTCCAATTGCTATTTTAACCTCAAACCATCTATCAAACCAACTATTAAAGGTACTCAATGCAAAATTCCTGTTTAATAATCGCTAAGCATAAATAATACTAAATCTATATACATCGTACTCTTACTACTACAATGATTTTGGCTAAAGCCAATTTCATTACCATTCTTACCCCGGCCTAAAGGCCTGGGCTACTAATTCAACGGTCTATTTACTTTTATAACCCCAAACCATTGAAATAAGGTATTCTATCCAATAATCCGGAATTTAGGTTAATACCAAGCTACCACTTCTTATAGTAGCCCAGGCCTTTAGGCCAGGGAATTAGAAACTAACACCTATTGGCTTTAGCCAAAATTCCCTCAATATTTTGACAATGTCAATGAAACAACAAAACGAATGAATCAAAGGTAAAAAATAATGAAGGCAAAAACCCTGTGTGGATAAAAAATCAAAATATTGCCTCTAAAACAACAAATAATACAAACAAATATTCAAAAGGGCTTTTCAGGGCTAATGTGGATACAGGGTACTACTTATGCAAGCACATTATAAATACTATGTATAAAAAGTTGGACATTTTAAAATTATTTTTAAAATAAACCCATCTTGTTGGGTCACCTTATCCCGAAAGGGGTATTAATGAGTATAACAATCAAAAACAACGATTATGAAATTTGTAAAATTAAGTGTCCTGGCTTTATCAATGAGTCTGTTTGTAATAAGCTGTGGTAACTCAGGTGGCGAAGCTGCTAAATCTGATACAACAACTACAACTACCACCACAACTACTCCTGCTACTCCACCAGTAGATACAATGACTGCTAAGCCAGCTCCGGATACAGTAACTAAGACTACTACCACTACTACAGCTAATACTAAGACTGAAAAGGCTGCTGATGGTAAGATGGATAAAATGGAGTCTAAGACTAAAGAAACTAAAACAGAAAAGAAAGCTAAATAGTTTTTTGCCTGAAAACGTTTAAATATAAATAAACCATTCCTGTATCAGGAGTGGTTTATTTTTTAGAACTATTGCAATACTCCCATAGAAAAATTAATGTGCTTCACAAGGGTTACTTTCTGAATGTTGAAGTATAAATAGTATAACCAAAAAAATAACAATAAATATGAAATCATTGAATAGGAGTCTTATAGCGCTCACCCTGGTAGTTTTCGCTGCATCATGTGGCAATTCTGGTGCTGAAAAATCGGCAGTTGATACAAGTGCTAAAAAGGCTACAGAAGTTACTGCCCCAGCTCCTGCAACACCAAAAGATACTATTACTGCACCACCTGCAAATCCACCGGCAACTACTGCCCCAGCAACAGGTAAATAATCAGAAAAATGGGGTAACCCAAATTTTTGAAAAAAAAGAAACCATTCTTTTACGAGAATGGTTTCTTTTTATTATTGATATACAGCACATTACGAGTGAAAAAATAAAAATTATAAAAAAACTGAAAAAATATTTCAAACTGGTGGGTTACCTTTTTTCACTTGTGGTATAAATGTGCATAACCAACTAAAAAATTAGATTATGAAATTTGTAAAGTTAAGCATCGTTGCTCTTTCTATGAGCTTGTTCGTAGTATCTTGTGGTAACAGTACAGAAGCTCCTAAGGCTGCTGATACTACAGCTGCTGCTCCTGCTGCTCCAGCTCCAACTCCAGCTGCTGCTCCAGCTACTACTGATACAGCTAAAGCTGCTGCTCCAGCCGCTGCACCTGCTGCTGATGCTAAGCCAGCTGACAAAATGGAAGCTAAAAAAGACGAAAAGAAAAAATAATTTTTCTATAGTTCTTCTTATAATAAACCATCCCCCACAAAGGGATGGTTTATTATTTTAACCCAATGGCTAGTCCAATATCTTTATTTTTGCAGCTCTATTAGCCCGCTACAACCCAAAAGCTTGAAAAATGAGAAATTGCTAAATCACCATGAAGCTGATATTCCCCCTTGGTGCGTTGGCATTGTGCCAGAGCGAAGGGTGTAAGGGGGATGTTTAGGATAATATTAGAATCTTTTAATTACATCATCAAGGTTATGAAAAATCTACTTGCCTTTTTACTCCTAATCTCTTTTGCCTCCTATGGCCAAAAGAAACCTATGCGTAACTATGCAATAATCCCCTTTGGTGCCAATACTCCCTACATATTCCCCGATGATTCCAAAAACGCCAAACTATCACCCGCCGATATTGCCGAAATAGAAAAACTACTCAAGACAAGCATCACCGACTATAACAAACACCAGAAAGAAGAAGCACAAAAAAAAGGTATAGCCAAAGGTAGCCCCGAGGAAAACGACCTGCTGATAGAACTGAAGAATTATAAGCGGCAATTTGTAGCAATAATAAATGACAAAAAGGAAAAAGAGGTTTGGGTAAACTGCCTATGTGAAACAGATGATGATGAATGGCGTACTAAACCAATAACCCTGGATGGTGGGGGTAAATGCTATTTTTATCTGAAAATGAACCTTACACTTCACAGGTACAGTTTTCTGGCTGTAAACGGACAATAAGAAATGGAAAACCAATCTGTTATCGATATAAAAATTACCACTGCTACAGTAGCTGATGCGGGCCAGCTTGCCCCATTAGCGATAAAAATATTCTGCGACACATTTGCCCAATACAATAAGCCTGAGGACATGGACCACTATGTGACCCACGAAATGAACCGTGCAAAGCTGGAATCAGAATTGTCAGAACCCGACAACCTATTTTTCATTATTTGGCTTAAAGAAATTCCGGTTGGGTATGCCAAACTGCGCACCATTAACCCTGATAAGGGTATTGTAGCCCAGCGGCCAATAGAAATAGAGCGGCTTTATGTACTTCACCAATACCATAATCTAAAACTGGGAGCCGCATTGATGGCACATTGCATCAATTTTGCCACCTCACGGAATCATGATTTGATATGGCTTGGTGTTTGGGAGCACAATTTCAAGGCAATACAATTCTACACCAAATGGGGATTTACCCAATTTGGTACCCATCCTTTCCTGCTAGGCACTGATTTGCAGACAGATATACTCCTACAGAAATTCATTGGCTCATAAATCAGCCTCCTAAAATAGTGTAGTATTAAGATATTGTTTGTTCAAAATGGGGTGCTGATGTTAATAAATTTATTATTATTTTTGCCCCTAATTGTATGAATATGCGGCATAAATTGTCTTTTTTACTTCCATTCCTTGCCACGGTATTGGTACTCACTCTATGTAATGAAAACTCCAACGCCCAGATTAGGAAAAATGGTGGTGGAAAAAAACGGTCCTGGTATTTCAGTGGTGGTATGAATGCTGCCTTTTTCAATAAGCCAACCATACATGTAGAGCAACCAAAATTTGGTAATAGCTATGACCTCCTCAGTGTCACTGCCGATAGCAAAAACGGCAGCAGCACCATATCTCCATGGTTGCTTAATTATAGGGTAGGCTGGTATTTCAATTATTTCCAGACCTGTGGTCTTGAGCTCAATTTCGACCCTGTAGTGTTCCACATTAAGGATAATCAGTCGGTGCAGGCTAGTGGTACAATGAATGATATCCACATCAAGAACAATATTTATTTCCCTGCCAAAGGCGGCTATTACTATGCCCTTAATGGTACCGACCTGGTGCTACTCAATTTTGTGAGGCGTTTTACCATTTATAGGCCAATAAAAAATAAAATTGCATTGGATGCATTGGCTAAGGCCGGTTTTGGTCCTGTTTTCCCAAGGGTATCTACCAATTTGGGTGGAACTGTGGTAAATGAACCTACACTTCAATATGGAGGGCTTAATGCCGGTCTCGAAGGAGCT
Organism: uncultured Bacteroidota bacterium; assembly: GCA_903912435.1. Lineage (GTDB taxonomy): Bacteria > Bacteroidota > Bacteroidia > Chitinophagales > Chitinophagaceae > Nemorincola. Next base: position 6,970 of record CAIWHI010000032.1, read on the forward strand.
TTCAGGTCCACCTTCTTCCGTTATGTGTACATTGATTTAGCTGCCAAATACGATTATGCAATGCTCAACAACCTCAAAGTTTATGAGGGTACTGCTAAGCATAATCTAAGCACCTTTGAATTCATAGCCAGTATAGGTTTTACCTTCCCTACACATAGGTACAATCCACTGTTTTACAAGCCTAAGGATATTATTACCATAATGCCATTGTATACTATCAGGTCTACAAAAGATAGGGGTAAAGGCTGGAAAAAGGGTAGCATTGATTATAGTGAAAGTAAGAAAGAACAGAAAAAGGCTAAAGGTGATCATAACAAAAACGATCAGGAAATGGTGGATATTCCTGAGTTTAGCGAGATTACCGATAAAATAGAAAGGAAACGACTTCTGGATAGTGCCATGGCACAAGCCAAAGAGGATAGTATTTACAGGGCCGAGCATCCGGAAATTAAGGATACCACCCAGGTAATAGTAGACAGTAGCCAGATAAAAGACAGCACAGATAAAAGTGATGGCAAAGATAAGAACGAAGGCAAAAAGTCTAAGAAGAAAAAGAAGCACAGAAAAGGTGATGAAGAGGCAGTAGTAGCACCTGCAGTAGATAGTAGTGCAGCTCCGGCAGCGGGTGTAGATGCTGCCGTACCACCTGCTACTGAAAAGGCAGAGGCTAAACCTGAAGAAAAACCAAAGGAAGAAAAGCCCAAAGAGGAAAAAGCTGCAGAAGATAAGAAAGATACTCCTGATTCACTTAAGGCTGAAGAAGAACCTAAACTGAGCAAAAAGGAACTAAAAAAGCTGGAAAAACAGAAGAAAAAAGACGAGGAGAAAAAGGCTAAAGAAGATAAAAAACTAGCCGAACAAAAAGCTAAGGAAGAACAAGACAAACTGGAACAGGAGAAAAAAGACAAGGAAGAACAGGAAAAGAAAGACAAAGAAGCCCAGGATAAAAAAGAAGAGGGTAAATAATTTCTAAATATTTAATTTTATAAGAACAAGCCCCAATTATGTGAGCCAGCTCAAATAATTGGGGCTTTCCTAAATAGTTTGCTTTATGATTGGTGAATTTGGTAAAGAAGGTGGCACTGACCAGTTAAAGAAAAATATGTAAGCAATATAACTCCTACCAACAAAGATGCAGATTTATCCTATTTTGACACTTGCCCGGAATGGGAGTAAAATACAGATAAGCTTAGGAAAAAAGACACAGCTAAAAGAGTTGAAGGATGGTTGTAGTTGATATTATTCTATAATTCCACCTCTTAGAAACAAACTTTA
>CAIWHI010000033.1 GCA_903912435.1 uncultured Bacteroidota bacterium
CTTATCTTTCCCTGATTGTTTGATGCTATTACCAGTTGGTGCATATTGCAAATTTAGGTAGTTGTAAGGATTGTTTGGGTGGATATTATGAGAGTTAGGAATTTGAATTGTTCCATCTAACCATAAAAAAATGAAGCGATTGAATAACGACAAATAATTTAACCCTTTTCAGGGTTCTCAACCATTTATTGACTCATTGCTACAATAATGTCAATCTTCGGGTTTAAATTACAGTACAAGCTATATCCCTAAAGTAATGCGGTACTGCCATCATTTTTTACACCATGCGTTGTTTTACCTCTGTAAATATCAAAATAAAAAAAGCGACCGAGACCTAAGCCTCTGTCGCCTTTATTTATAAAAGCCGTGAGGCTTTCAGGTTAGATTTTCCATTGTTTGCTGGCGAAACGTGCACTCACTATCAGCTCTTTGCTGCCTGGAGTGTATTTGTAGAAACCTTCGCCTGATTTCACACCCATATATCCTGCCTGAACCATGTTGGCCAATAAAGTAGCAGGAGCATACTTTTGGTTACCAAAGCCCATGTGTAATACATGCATGATTGAATAGCAAGTATCCAAACCTATAAAGTCAGCAAGCTGCAATGGGCCCATTGGGTGAGCCATACCTAGCTTCATAATAGTATCAATTTCAGTTACACCGGCTACACCTTCCTGTAGTGCTAATACGGCTTCGTTGATCAGCGGCATCAGGATACGGTTAGAAATAAAACCAGGATAGTCGTTCACTACACATGGCACCTTACCAAGGCGCTCAGACAGGTGGTAAATAGTAGACGTAACTTCAGCCTCAGTAGCATAACCATTAATGATTTCTACCAGCTTCATTACCGGTACCGGATTCATAAAGTGCATACCTATCACTTTTCCCGGGCGCTTGGTAACACTACCTATGCGTGTAAGAGAGATAGAAGAAGTGTTGGTAGCCAGGATACAATGTGCAGGACAAAGCTCATCTAACTGACGGAAAATATTCAACTTCAAATCAATATTTTCTGATGCTGCTTCAATTACCAGGTCGGCATTTTTTACTGCCTCAGCCATATCGGTATATGTGGTAATACGGGCCAAAGATGCAGTCTTGTCTTCTTCAGTAAGAGAGCCCTTAGCTACAAGACGGTCCATGTTTTTACCAATGGTAGCAACCGCCTTATTAAGTGCTTCCTGCTTGATATCCATCATATTGACAGAGAAGCCACATTGTGCGAATACATGGCTGATACCATTTCCCATGGTACCAGAACCAATAATCGTAACGTTTTTCAGATTTTCAGACATAAAATTTTTGCTTTTCGATTTTGCTGGCGCAAGGTACGCATTGTTAGTCCAATGGCAAATAATTATGGTCAGTCGGGCTAGCTAATGAATGGTTATTATGGGCCGGTTATCCACATTTCAATAGTAATTTACGATGGCCGAATGTCAATAAATAATCTGCAAAGGCAGTATTGTCTGTCCTATTGGCGTAATTTTGTATTATGGATTTAAAGACTGGAGATAAAGCACCCGCATTTGAGGCAATAGACCAAAATGGAATAAAACATTCTTTAAGCGACTACCTGGGTAAAAAGGTAGTCCTTTATTTTTACCCACACGACAACACCCCCACTTGCACAACCGAAGCATGCAACCTGCGCGATAATTTCAGTATACTGGCTCAAAAAGGTTTAGTTGTGCTGGGAGTAAGCACCGATGACCAGAAAAGCCACAAGAAATTTGAAGCAAAATATACCCTACCATTTACTCTACTTGTTGATACCGAAATGGAAATGGTGAACAAATATGGTATCTGGCAACTGAAAAAGTTTATGGGTAAGACCTTTATGGGTACTGTTCGTACTACCTTCCTCATCAATGAAAAAGGCGTAATAGACCATATTATTGAAAAAGTAGAGAGCAAAAACCATAGTGCCCAAATATTGGCCTTATGGGGTATCTAATCTTTAAGAACTAAGGGGTATTGGGATTAATGGTAAAAACGTACTGAATGAGGTTAGCCCCCATTTGCAGGGCCGCAATGTGCTTTTCGGGGGGGTCACGGTGTACATCAAAGTCTTCCCAGCCATCACCAAGGTCGGTTTCGTAACTGTAAAAACATACCAATTTGCCTTTATAAATCAGGCCATAACCTTTGGGTGGCTTATTATCATGCTCATGAATTTTTGGCAGGCCATTGGGGAAATTGAATTTCTGATGATAAATGGCATAGTCAAACGGCAACTCCACTAATTCAGATTCTGGAAATACTTTTTTTA
>CAIWHI010000034.1 GCA_903912435.1 uncultured Bacteroidota bacterium
CACCCAGGATTTGCTGCCTGGCATCTATTTACTAACCATAAACAATTTGCAGGGGCAGATGGTGCATCATGAAAATGTGGTGATAAGGTAAAGAGCATTAGGTGAAAAGCAAAAGAATTTAACAATATTAGAAATTGTTCAAAACTTTAACTCTAGGTATTTTAAGTAGCCCCGGCCTTTAGGCCGGGGTATACGATTAATTTACATTTGGCTTTAGCCAAAATTGAGGCACACAATTAGCATTATAAGGCTAAGCAAGGTTTAGTCCAATAGGCAGCTTGCAATCCATCACCATTATAGCTTTAACCAAAAACTATTCCTTAAATTTGACAATGGCATCGGTAGTACCCATATCCATTAAGAAAGTAAATGCATCAGGCATCGTTGATGAGCGGGATTTGCTGGCCACTGAAGAACCCCTGGAAATAAGGCTGGAATATGGCAATGCAAAAAACCTTGTTTCCAAAAATATCTCGGTGACCATGCGCACACCCGGCAATGATGCCGAACTGGCCACCGGGTTTCTTTACACCGAAGGCATCATCAAATCACATAGCTATATTAGCTCCATAGCCCCTTGCGGCAAGAATAAGGATAATATTATTTGTGTGCGGCTAAGGGATGATATAGTTCCCGAAGTTGGCAGGCTAGAGCGGAATTTCTATACAACATCCAGTTGTGGGGTATGTGGCAAGGCATCAATAGAATCAGTAAAAACGGTTTGTACCTTACCCGAGTCGTTCGACAGGCTTAGGGTTTCGGCAAGCCTAATCTATAGCCTGCCATCAATACTACGTAGTAAGCAGGATGTATTTGAAAACACGGGTGGCCTGCATGCCTGCGGATTGTTCGACACCCGTGGCAACCTACTCCTAATGAGGGAAGATGTAGGCCGTCATAATGCCCTGGATAAACTAATAGGTGCTAGTATGGCTGCCGGATTAATGCCCTTAAACCAACATATACTCTTGCTCAGTGGTAGGGCTAGTTTCGAACTGGTACAAAAGGCGGTGATGGCAGGTATAAACATTGTGGCTGCCGTGGGTGCCCCATCGAGCCTGGCGGCAGAGATGGCCGAAGAATGGGGCATGACCTTGATAGGTTTTTTGAGAGGGGAGCGCTTCAATATTTATTCAGGTGCGGAAAGAATCTTAATTTAGCAGCATCAAATTTGTGGTATGAAAATCAGGATAAGAGGTAATTCAATTCGGTTGCGATTGTCTAAGAGTGAGGTGGAACGTTTTGGAAAAGAAGGCTATCTGCAGGAATCCACCCATTTTGGTAATGCTACTTTTTCATATGCCATAAAGCAAGCAGATATCGCCCATTTAGGTGCCGATTTTCAGGATAATACCGTCACAGTTTTAGTACCCACCAATATGGCTACCGAATGGGTAAGCAACGATATAGTAGGCTTTGACCACCACATGGACTTACCTAATGGCGATAAACTCTATCTACTGGTAGAAAAAGATTTCAAATGCCTTGACAAAACCCACGAAAACCAGGATGATAATTATGAACATCCTAAGGGGGTGTGCTAGGTGGGGACGACTTAAGGCTTATTTGAAAACATTGTATTTATATTAAAAACATCATAATGGACGAGGTGATTTTTTTAGTCGAAGAAAGTGAAGATGGAGGCTATATAGCAAAAGGCCTGGGTGTATCAATATTTACCAAGGCTGATACCATAGATGAATTAAAAGTATCATTAAAAGAGGCTGTACATTGCCACTTTTTTGATGAAAAACCTCGGCTTATACAAATTGCTGCATAATGTAACCAAGGTCAAAATATCGTATAGTATATTTTAGATTTGACAACTTTTCGAAAGTTGTCAAATCTGCTGCTACAGGCTAATTCTAAACACAGATTCAAAATAGCTGTGCAACTTTGGGGCAACAATGGGAAATTACAAAATAACACATATAATTATAAATCAATCACTTACAACCAAACTATTACCCCAAATCACAAAATAATTATTTTCAGAAAATGGGGCATTGAGGCAAAAGAATGCTCCAACAAATTCCCACCCGGATGTATTTGAGATTGCTTCACCCACGGAAAAAGCGCCGTCGCATTGACGCGCATGCGGTATACAAAGCAATGAAGTAATATGGGTAAATTATAATTCTAACGCTTATTCAAATGTATTGTCACAAATGCTTTGTCTAGAATTAACCCTTCCTTATTCCATACTTTCTGAACAAAATAATTCTGTATCTGAGTAGATACTCTTATAGCTGGGATATTTAGTTCATTGCAATATTGCTTCACATACCTAAGAAGATCTGTATATATACCCCTTCCTTCATACTCAGGCAATACACCATTCATCACTATTTCTGCATGACTCTGAGAAATGCGGTATGTAATAAAGGCTATGGCTATGCCCCCATCATAGGCAAGCACCTGAAAATGATCTGGTTTACTAAGCCCTTCAGTCACCCATTCAGTATAGCCATCCTTTATTCTCTGATTATCAAGAAGTGGGTTGGAGAAATAGTGGTTGGCATAATTATTAAATATCCGGGGCACTAAACCTTCAAAATCTTTGCGTTGATGATCTGTTGCCTGCCTAAAAACAAGGTCTACATTTTTTACAGGGTTGTAAAACGTTTTTTTTAAGTCTAGCTGATAATATACAAGTGTGTCAGCATGAATAATATCCTTATCCAGGCTATTTAGAGAATGAAGGTTGCATTGTTCCTCTGCCGGAAATCTGATTATAAGAATATCCGGGTTATTGTAATTAAAAAACTGCCTTAATACTGATAAATCATAAACACCTGGGTGGCCTCTATATATTATCTTTCCAAAACGACGCGATTCTACATCTGAATATTTAAATAGGTCAAATGCATTTGTCTGTATATTATGCTCACCAATCTTATTGGTGATTAGCTCATTAGGCAGGGATTTTAGAAATTGATTGATCATTTAAAGTTTTTTGTGTGTAAAATTTCCAGTCGGTATAGGGTAGTGGTTAATGAAAGATCTGAAGAAGGCCGGTGATCCCATGAATGGAGAAACTAATCAGCTTCGTCAATCCTTCTTTGCAAAACTTATTATTAATACCTGTTAAAAACATTGTATCAGCATCCAGTAAAGCGGCATACCAAAAGTTATATTGAAGGGGAAGGTTAAGCCTAATGCCATTGGCACGTATAGGCCGGGGTCGGCATTAGGTGCTGCCTGCTTCATAGCCGCTGGTACTGCAATGTAAGAAGCACTTGAAGCAAGGATGGCTATTAATAAGCGATTACCTGCGGCAATGGGGAAGTAATGGGTCACAGCTATAGCCAGCATGCCATTCACAATAGGCACCACGATTGAAAATATAGAAACAAACCAACCATAATTCCTGAATGCTGCAAATCTCCTGGCAGCCACCATACCCATCTCAAGCAGAAAAATAGCCAGGAACCCTTTAAAAATATCAGTGGTAAAGGGTTTGATACCTTCAGCCCCCTTGGCATCAGATATTATCCCTATTATCAGACTACCGGTAATCATTAACACCGATCCATTGGTGAGAGATTCATGCAAAAGGCTTTTAAAACTGCCCTTAGAACTCTCACCCCCATAATGCCTCATGAGCATAACACCTATTATGATAGCCGGGGCTTCCATAAGTGCCATAGCCGCCACCATATGCCCGCCAAAGGGCACCTTATTATTCTCCAGAAACAAGGTAGCCGTAACAAAAGTAACCGCACTTACCGACCCATAAGTAGCAGCTATGGCCCCGGCGTTTTCTATAGAAAGTTTTCTTTTGAGTATGAAAAATGTATAAAGAGGCACCAAGGCTGCAAATGCAATACATAACGACAGTGTAATCAGGATTTCCTTATTCAGGCCACTATGTGCCAGTTCCTGCCCACCCTTAAAGCCAATTGAAAATAGTAAATACAGCGAAATAAACTTGGAAATCGAACCCGGTATCTCCAGGTCGCTCTTCACGGTTACTGCTACTATGCCCAGCACAAAAAACAGCAAGGTAGGATTGGTAAGATTACTGATTAATAAATTGTAATTCATAAATATTTTGTTTAAAAAGCCACATATATTCTTGTATTGGGAGATTCATTACTTCCTGGAAGCTCTCCATAACCGGTCATTAATTGATAATCCTATGCCTGTATCGGGCAATTTTTTCACTATTATAGCTTTGTATTTCTTGCTATCCATTTCATGGAGGGATGCATATAGTTTTGAAGCCCCCATTTTAATATCGTCTTTCTCATAAAGAATAATTTGTTGGCTTGTAGGTAGAGCATCATAATATTCATTATAGGTAATTAACCCAATTTCTTCAGTACCAAACTTCCTTATCATTGATTCGATATCATCAGTTAAATAAAGAGGGGTATGTGGTGAGTAATGGCTATCCAGCATCCCCGGTGAAACCGGTTTCTTACTTTCGTTCTGGTAAGTGAGACCCACGCAGTTTTCAATATCTTCTTTAGTAATGACTCCCTGCCTGAATACTACAGGTACACCTTCCCTAAAACCAACTATTGTAGACTCTATACCCTCTGTGCAGTCGCCGCCATCTAGCACATACGGTATCTTAGTATCCAGCATGTCTTTTACATGAGCTGCCTTGGTAGGGCTTATATACCCAAATGGATTAGCACTGGGTGCTGCCAATGGAAAATTAATACTCCTTAATAATGCCAATGTAAGTGGGTGTGCCGGAATCCTTACAGCTACATCTGGCAACCCTGATGTAACTATATCTGGGACAATATCATTTTTTGGCAATAATAGTGTGAGTGGCCCCGGCGAGAAATGGCTTAAGAGCCTTATTGCGGCATCAGGCAAATAAGCCACTACTGAAAGTAGCTGTTCCATATTGCCTACATGTACAATAAGAGGGTTATATAATGGCCTGTTTTTAACAGAGAATATTTTCTGCACCGCATTAGGGCTATAGGCATTTGCAGCTAGCCCATAAACTGTTTCAGTAGGTATGGCTACACACTCATCCTCCCCCAACAATTGCCTAGCAATATCCAGACTATCACCTATTATTGTTTCATATTTCATATTTACTATTTATGGGTTACACCAATCGCAATACATAGGGTCTTCTGTTTTTTTACCTTTCGGGTAGAGCTCTTCTTGCTGGTAATTACATTTCTGGCAACTATATATATACGCCTTAGTACTTCTGGTAGGCATATTGCATTGGCTACATGGCAGCCCACTCTTTACCTTTACTATTTCAAAACCTGGAGTAGTACAATTTGGGCAAGTCTTAAGGATATGCTCAATCAACTTCATAGTTGCCTCTTCAATAACAGTCATACGAGTAGGGTTGTGCATCGCCCGCATATCTGTTTCCAAAAAAACCTGGCCATAGTCCCTTAGGAATCTTTCGAAGTGTAGCCTAAGTTCCTCCCAGGTGCTCACCCCTTTTACAAGCCCCTCATACCCTTCCTTCTTGTTCCTTATAATGAGGCCATGGCTTGGGAAGCTAACCATCTGCGCAAATTTTTCTGCTTCACGCCAACTTGTAAATAAGTCTCCACTGAAATTTGTTTTTGTACTTATAGACCTGGCTTTAAACTCAAGTTTATTAGCATTATCTATCATTACCACAATTTCATCATCACCCGGAACAAAATATAGGGATGGATGTGGACCAAATGAACCCTCGCTAGCTATAGCCAGACTGCAATTATATTGCTCGCATGCTAGCTTGCACTTTAGTCTTGCAGCCTCTACAGGGTCTACCGGTCGCTCCACCTCTCCACTAAAGGTGCCAAATTGGTCCGTGTCAAAATCTTGAGGTACAATAAGTTCAACACCAAGCGCTTCCTTAAGTAATGGCCCTATCACCTTCTCCTTGCCATGTTTAGTGGCGATGACCAATTGGCGGCCAGCAAAAAAATCTTTGGGTAGCTTGTTCATGGATATGATAATTAGCTGGCAACACTTATTGATACTACAGCATCTATATCCACCCTGCCATTGGGATGTGATTTAATATACTCAAGCATTTTTCTTAGGTCATTACCCAACCTGATAATTTTTTTCTCCGAATGCTTAATATCCTCCTCCGATTCATGAACCGTCCCAATCTTCCTTTCATGAAAAGCAATTTTAGTTTTTGTCAATTCTGTAAGCAGGATTTCAGCATCTTCTTGCGAGAAAGAACCCTCAATCAATTTCATCTCTGTCATATCTTTTGGTTTGATTTATTGTCCCTGACCGGCAGTAAACATTGGCTTACCATCCATCAGGTATAAATTTTCTGTTTTAATGATATCTAACTTCCTGTTATGGATTTTTTGTAATAAGTCTACAACTACTTGGTAGCTTACCCCGTTTTTCATCTCATTCTTGAACCTGCAGCGCCAATGGTCGGTGCAAAAAGTTTCAGGGAAACCATCGGGCCATACCTTTGTGCCGCGGTTGGTAATCATGGTCAATTTCAACCCACTTTGTTCTATATCCTTAATTAATGCCGCGAGGTTTTCAGGATTCCTATCTTTATAATGTAGAAAAACATCTACCCCTACTAATTCTTTAATGGCAGGCTTTACTGGTGTAACTTTAATATTGAAATTGGCTATTGAATGAGAATAATCAACAGGTGCAAATTTTTCCGGTTTCTGCCCTAGTCTTTCTATTACTGCTTCAGTAAACTCTATGGTGCCTACAGCCACTTTAGAAACTTCAAGCTTATAAATATCCGCAGTATGTATTCCATCCTCAATAGTGCGTAACCAGGCATTGTGTATCTTTTCGGCCAATTCATTCTGTCCAATATGCACCAACATCTGTACAGCGGCAAGAATTAATCCTGATGGGTTGGCCTTATTCAATCCCGCAATATCAGGGGCTGAACCATGTATAGCCTCAAACATGGCAAAACCCTGGCCAATATTGGCACTCCCCCCCAGACCTACTGAACCTGTAATTTGTGCCGCTACATCGCTCAGTATATCACCATAGAGGTTGGGCATTACCACTACATCAAATTGCTCCGGTGTTTCAGCAAGCTTAGCCGCACCTATATCTACTATTAAATGCTCCTTTACTATCTCCGGATATTCGGCACCTACCTCATCAAAGGTTTTATGAAAAAGGCCGTCGGTCATTTTCATAATATTGTCTTTTGTAAAACAACTTACCTTCCTACGGTTATATGCCCTTGCATATTCAAATGCATACCTTATGATTTTCTCAGTACCCGGTTTTGATATTAATTTCAAGCATTGCACCACTTCATCTGTTTGCTGGTGCTCAATGCCGGCATACAAGTCTTCCTCATTTTCCCTCACTATTACCACATCCATTACAGGATGTTTTGTCTTTATATAGGGATGGTAAGAAACGCAAGGGCGTATATTGGCATAGAGCCCCAAAACCTTCCGCGTGGTCACGTTCAGGCTTTTGTAGCCACCACCCTGTGGTGTAGTAATAGGGGCTTTTAGAAACACTCTTGTTTTTCTTAAAGAGTCCCATGAGCTAGCATCTATGCCGGCAGTGTTGCCATTTAAATAAACCTTCTCACCTATTTCTATTTCATCAAAGTCTAAAGGTGCACCCGCTGCATCCAAAATGCTTAGGGTAGCCTTCATTATTTCAGGACCTATACCATCCCCGTAGGCTATGGTAATAGGGATTCTTTTTTCTTGTTGCCCTACCTTAGTAGTTAATGTCTGCTCTATAATTGCTGTATTCATTTTTATATAAATATTTATTATTAATTATTGAGTGATAAATTTTGCTGCCTCACCTTTTCCTTGTTCCGCTCCTTTAGCGCCACAAGCTTTTCTCTTAAAGCACTATCGGCTATGGCCAGCATTTCTACAGCCAGTATGCCAGCATTGTGTGCCCCATTTACGGCTACCGTGGCTACAGGTACATCATTAGGCATCTGCACAATGGATAGCA
>CAIWHI010000035.1 GCA_903912435.1 uncultured Bacteroidota bacterium
CATTAGCAATAAGGAGACCATGAAGGCATCGGGGTGTATTATTACCGAGCTGGGCGATAAGTTTATGGTGATTAAATGGGAGCGGTTTAAGAGGTCGTAATATATAAAACGATACAGTGACCAGAGGTATACACAGGATTTTTAAAGCAGGTGTTTTGTGTGAAGATTTGTTGGGTAATCAATAATTCTTCACACAAAAAACCACAGGAATGAAAAAATCATTACTACTTCTTAGCGTTATTGCAGGCTCATTATTGTCGCCATTACAATCTATGGCGCAGAACTCTGAAAATTATGGCTCGGGCTTAAAACTGACCTTAAATGAAAAAGGCGATAAATATATCAGGTTCGCACTATGGGACCAGATATGGGCAAGGTCTATTGACAATAACCCCGGCACATCGGTAAATGGCGCACCAAGTAATAATACCATGGATATTGGTGCACGCCGTATCAGGTTGCTGGCTTATGCACAGATATCGCCACGCTACCTTATCCTGTTCCATATGGGTGTGAATAATCAGGTGTTTGATGGTGGTGGTGGTAGCGGCAGCACCGGTACCGGTGGGTATGGTGCCGGTAAAAAACCACAAATGTTCTTCCACGAGGCTTATAGCGAATATGCTGTAATACCATCTATAAACCCGGTAAATAGCAAGGCTAATAAATTTACTATGTATTTTGGTGGTGGATTACACTATTTCAATGGAGTTTCGAGGATGAGCTCGGCTAGTACTATGAACTTCCTGATGGTAGATGCACCTGTGTATAACTGGCCTAATATTGAGAATGGCGACCAGTTTGGTATGCAGTATGGCCTTTATGTAAAAGGTTTGGTAAACAAATTCCATTACCAGTTTAGTGTAGACAAGCCTTTTGCTACCAACCTGGCTTATAAGGACAGTGCCAATATAGCCGTAGATAATAACAAAGATGCCGCAGGAGCACTAAGTGGATATGTAGACTACCAGTTCCTGGACCAGGAAGCTAATGTGTTGGCATACAGGGTAGGTTCTTATGTAGGTTCTAAAAAGGTATTCAATATAGGTGGGGGTTTCTACCATGAGGCAAGGGGTACGCTAAGCTCATCCACTACCGGTGTGGCACAGGCACATAGCATCAACCAGTTTGCGGCTGATGTATTCCTGGATATGCCATTTGGCAACAAAACCAAGAATATGGCTGTTACTGCCTATGGTGTTTATTACAATTTCGATTTCGGACCAAATTATATCCGTTATTCCGGAACAATGAACACTGGTGCTGTAAACCCATTGACACCTGCTACAGATAAGGTTTTGGAAGGGCCGGGTAATTCCAGGGTATTGTTAGGTACAGGTAGCATTGCCTATGTGCAAGCAGGTTTACTTTTACCAAAATTCAAATCGAACAAAGTTAGGTTGCAACCTATTGCTGCTTATGCTTACAAAAACTTTGAAGCCCTAAAAGCGGCAGGTAGCTATTGGGATGCAGGAATGAATTTCTATCTTGATGCACATAATGCAAAAATCACTGCCCAGTATTCTTCAAGACCATTGTATAATGCTACTACCAAGGAGCTTAAAGACAGGAAAGGTGAATTTGTAATACAATTCCAAACAGCTCTGTAAATTGGTGCTTTATACAGGATATTTTAAAAAAATAGAAACCTATTTGTATATTACAAAACAACATTTTTTATGAATACTGAAAAC
>CAIWHI010000036.1 GCA_903912435.1 uncultured Bacteroidota bacterium
AATATGTTGCTTTATTTATAAACCCAGATCGCGCTGAGCTACTTCTTTTACCAAAGTATCAAGCCACTTGTGCATGCTTTGCCCTGATGCTTTTGCTGCTTTCCAGGCAAGTTCCTTTGCTTCGGGAGTAACTCCTTCAAGCTGGCCTTCAACCCTGGTGCGCAAAGTCCCCCCCCTTACACCTTCTACTTCATAATCGAAATCACCTGTAGGTTCACCATCCCCTACTTCAAAATCGATGAGGTAAAACACTCCACCTATTACCCATTGAACATTTACTTTTCTTGATTCGACCGGGATATCCTTGAAAGGAACATCAACAAGGAACTGAGGATTAGTTTTGCTCAATACTTTAGAGAAATAAGTATCTCTCCACCATATGGGCATGCTTTCATCGCCTACCACTACTTTACCACCTATCTTAGTTACCCTTACCATTTCGGCAAGGCTTCTTTTAATTTCAGGGAATTCGCCCAAACCGCCAAAACTGTAAACAGCATCAAAATAATGATCGGGGAACGGCAAATAAGCCGCATTGCTGATACAGAACACCTTATCAATATCAATAGTAGCCAGTTTTTTCTCGCATACCTTGAGCATAGATGGTGAAATATCCTGAAGTACCAATTTGCCACCATCAGTAAGCCTTTTGGCAATCAATTCAGAATCGCGGCCTGTGCCACAAGCTATTTCCAGCACTTTGGCATCACCCTTTATATTTAGCTTATCAATAAAACGGTTTCGTGTTTCAGTTTCGTCCTCACCATGAGTTTTAAAAGTCTGATAAAGAAATTTATCATAAACATCAGCCCTGTTTTCATAAAACTCCAGGGTATGCTGTTCTTTTTCATCCAACCTTTTTGGGAAAGTCAAATCGGGAAAATCATTGGTAAAATCATATTTTACCCCATTTTCTGTTGACAGGAAATGTTGCCCATTTTCATTTTTGTCAAATAAAACCTCGTGTGGATCCGGGGTAATAAAAATCGACTGCGTTGAACTCATTTTATGGTTTTTAATAATTATTACGATATTAGTATTCCCAAACCAATTATAAGTATGGAAGCATACTTTTATATATAAAGACCTGCTAAGTAAAAGCTATTCGCCTAATTGTGCCTTAGCCTGTTGCCTTACATTACTATCCAGCCAGTCGTGCAGGGTCATTCCCTTTGCCTTAGCTGCTTTTATGGCGAGTTCCTTTGCTTCAGGGGTTACGCCTTCAAGCTGACCTTCATACCTGGTTCTTAATGTTCCGCCCCTTGTACCTGCTATATTATAGTCGAAATTAGCATAAGGTTCGCCTTCGCCTACCGCAAACTCAATAAGATAAAAAAGGCTACCTATTACCCAGCGCACTGTAACATTACGGGCACAAACAGGAATATCTTTCAATGGTACTTCTGCAAGTATACCCGGATTAGTAGATAGCACTTTGCAATAATAGGTATCTCTGAGCCATGGCGGCAACCCATGATCGCCCACCACTATTTTTCCACCTGGCTTTGTGATCCTTGCCATTTCTGCAAGGCTATTTTTAATATCAAAAAATTGCATTGCAGTAAAACTATAGACTGCATCGAAATAATTATCAGGGAATGGCAAATGATTGGCACTACATAGACAAAACACCTTTGGCACTTCAGCATTTGCTACTTTTTCAGTACATAACCTGAGCATTTTGGGCGAAATGTCAGACATTACAAACAGGCCATCTTTATTAAGCCTTTTGGCTATGTATTCAGAGTCACGGCCTGTGCCACTAGCTATTTCCAATACCTTTGAATCAGGTTTTAGATTCAGCAGGTCAATAAAACCATTTCTTACTGTAGCTTCATCTTCATCATGTGTTTTGAAAGTTTGTGGCATATAACGATCATAATCATCAGCCAGATTATCAAAAAGATGCCGTGCCTCTTTTACCCTTTCAGTCAATTCTTTAGGATATACCAAATCAAGGAAACCACTTAGAAAATCATATTTATGACCCGATTCAGTAGCCAGGTAATGTTGGCCATCTTCCTCATATTCAAATAGCTTTTCCCCGGTTTCGGGACTAATAAAAATTGTTTCTTTTAAGCTCATTTCTGATGTATGTTAAAGTAATTATTTATCTATATAAATTCGGGCAACCTAATCCCACAATTGTATTCTTTTCTCCGGCAAACTTACTCAATCCATAATTATATGGAATACAATAGTATTGATTTTTCTTTTTTAGAAGTGATAATTACAAATCAAGTTTAGCAAATCCGAATCCGTCTCTGCCAAAGTTATTTCCGTTATAGAACATATATACATCACTACCTATCTTTATTACTGCCGGATAAGCTATCATCTCACTATCCCAACCCTCTGCCGATGGTGCTATACCTGCCTTATCATCCTGCCTATCCCAATTAACCAAATCGGTAGAGGTTGCATAACCCATTTTGTATCCTTCATTGCCCGACCTGAAATCGAAACTTCCCCTATAGCAATACCACATATGGTATTGCCCATTGATGTAGATGACTGATGGCTTGGTAATGGCCTCATAACTATTACTCTGTGCTATAATTACCTTATTAGTCTGATTCCAATTCAAACCATCGGGCGATGAGGCATATTTAAGATCGTAGGTATGCTCAAACTTATCATTAATATGATGCCAGTTGGTACCCGAACAATACCAGCAATGCCACTTATCACCATCAAAAAAAACATCGGGCGAGGTGGCAGAAAAAAGTTCATATTTTGTCCTGTCGAGCACCGGCCCCTGGAAAGCTTTCTTAAAGGTACTGCCACCATCCTCACTTATTGCAAGGCCGGTATAATTATTATATGGCACGCCTACACTCCTGCACCATCCGCTATAATACAAATAGACCAAACCATCCTTTTCTACCACCGCACTTGGCATAATACCATGCTGGTCGAAAGTACCTGGTTCGCCCAAAGGCAATATAGGCTCATTGTGTATATACAATACTTTAGTAAGGTCGTTAATGTCAAGGTCGCAATAGGAAGTAAGGGTCATATCCTGGCGTGGCCTTGTTGAAAAGTACACCCTCAGCCTATCTTCTTTTAATAAAAGCGTAGGAACCTGAGCATAAGAATTAGACCATTTCACATCCTGTACCAGGCCCTTTATATGGCCACATTTAATCCAATTCATTATATTGATGAAAAACTTGAAAATTTTAAAAATTGTTTGGAATTCAGTTTAATAGGTTTGTCGCTCTCCTTGATAATCACTTTACCATCTTCCACATTCTTAATCACCAATGTAGAGGCTCCGATAAACACTTCATTACCAATGGAAACACTATGCCCAACTGCGCAATTTACAGAAAAAAAACAATTATTACCGATATTTACGTTTCCCGAAATGTTGGCTGCAGAGGTAAACCATACATGGTTGCCCACCACACTGTGATGGCCTATCATGGCCCCGCTCCATACAAACACATCATCGCCCAATACTACCCTTGGGTGGATGCATACATTATTCATGATGAAACAGTTCTTGCCATGCACCAAATCCTTTGGGGCACTACTATCAGGATGGATATAAGAGATAATTTCGTAGCCCTTCGCTTCCACTTCCTTTATCTTTTGTTCCCTAAGGGCATTTAGGTTGTGGTACCCCAAGGCTACAAATACCGAATATTTATCAGAAGGATAGTTTTGTTCGATATCTTCGAAAGCCACCACAGGCAATCCGTTGAATTCGGGTGAAGTAATGTATGACTTGTCAACAGTAAAAGCCCTTACAGGCAGCCCGCTTTCCTCGCGCATGTAAAACTGGATAACATCTGCAATCTTGCCTACCCCGAATATCACTATTTCCTTGCTCATTGTTTTGTTCTTTAAACGGTATTAAAATATTTCACTTTTTGTTTTATTTTCTCGAAGTGCGCTGCTGCCATTGACAAGTATCGCTTTTATGGTACTTGTTGCAATATCAGACAGCCAATCAGAGGCCTCTCCCCAGCCCTCTCCAAAGGAGAGGCTGCCATATCCCAGTGTTTCTGACAGTAATTTTTGGCATATGCAGTGTTTGTATATGTCATTTACAAAGAACTTTTATTAATAAATTAGTTACTCCTATGGAGCAGTTTACCTGATTCCTTCATTTTCTACTACTAAGCCTTTGACCATTAAGGGGTCAACAATACTATTTACTTTACTAAACTAATGCGATTTAATTCCAAAAAGAAAAAAAATCCATTGTCACTAATCCTGTTTAATAGCT
>CAIWHI010000037.1 GCA_903912435.1 uncultured Bacteroidota bacterium
GAGCAAGTCGCTTCTCTTCAAGTTGGCTGAGTATCTAAATGCAGAGACCCAGGGTGAAAATATAGTAGCTACGGTAATGGTGCCCTCTATTCTGGATACTAAAGTTAACAGGGCTGCAATGCCTAATGCAGATTTTAGTAAATGGGTGGATATGGAAAAACTTAGTGATACTTTTGAATTTATTTTCAGCCATCAGGCCGATCAATTGAGAGAGCCAATTTTCAAAGTGTATAATAATGCTTAATCATTAACTTGTTGCTATGGAAGAAATATTGGAGGAAATAAGGAAATGTGAGGTATGTGCCAATTATTTACCCAATGCCCCTCACCCAATAGTGCAGGCCAGTATCCATTCTCAAATAGTTATAATAGGACAGGCACCTGGGCAGAAAGTTCAAAATAGTGGTATACCCTGGGACGACCAAAGCGGCGATGAATTAAGGAGGTGGTTGGGAGTAACTAAGGAGCAATTTTATAATGATAAATTATTCGCTTTAGTCCCTATGGGCTTTTGCTATCCGGGCAAAGGTATTTCAGGTGATTTGCCACCCCGACCAGAATGTGCACCTTTATGGCATACCCGATTGATTAATAAAATGGAAAATGTAAAACTCATTATACTTATAGGCAACTACGCTCAAAAATATTATCTAAAAGAAAAATTCAAGCCCATATTGACCGAGAATGTCAAGAACTACAAAGAATTCCTTCCCGATTTTCTACCTATAGTACATCCCTCACCACGTAATAAGATATGGCAAAAGAAAAACCCATGGTTTGAATCAGAAATTGTTCCGGCCCTACAACTCATTATCGGTACTACGATATAAATTTAGACTCATTATGCTTCCTAAGTGAAGATGGCGGAATAAAGTATATCAAGTTTGATGATTATGTTTCTTTTATGCTAGGCGCAATCCCGACAATCGTCGGGACGCGAATAATGAATTATTTATCCCGCCAATGGGCACGATTGCAACAACGCAAAAATGGAACAGAATTAATGAAATTGGTATACTTATTTTGTCATCTTCACTAAGTTCAATAAATAGGCAATAATTGTGTTGGCGAAAATTTGTAATACAGTATAGAGTTCAACATTCAGGTTGTTTATTACCGTATAGAAGGGCAGAAATATGTTGAACTTTTTCGTTGATGATTCGGAGGGGAGTTTCAGTAGTCAAATTTAAATAGTGACACAGATCGGGAGTGAGGGTAAATGAAAAAGGGTGGTGTCGCATAGGTTATGCATACTCTTTCTTATGTAGGCTCTAAGCCCAACTTGTGCTTACCTACGACATCCTTCCTTAAGGAGCAATATATTAACGTAATTAATGACCACTGTCACAGATAGTGCAACCTACCAACACTGCCTTCGCGCCATTATAAAGGCCACTTGCTGATGTATGGCTTTTTGAAATTCAAGCTTGCTTCTACTAGGATGTAGCATACGTCCCCTTTTGCTACAGATTAATGGAGGACATCAATGTATTATACAACCAAATATCATACCATTTTTGATTTTTTTATTTGGTAATGATAGATGACCTTGCCCACCCAAATGGATTTTGCCAGCATTGAGTGCCCAAACATTTTATACTTTATTGGTTGTGGTTTCACTTGTAAATTCATTAAAGTGTTTTTGTTTATTGCAAAACTAAAATTCTATTATGCCCATCCAGGCTTCATTTGAATATGTCCTGGATTTATAAAGTGGGATTTTATACTACTTTTTTCATAAGTTGAATTTGCAATACTTAAGTATGTGTATACTTCCTGAAAATGCTAACTCGCTGGCAACTGCAAAAAAAATTGGTGCCGATTTTCAAGGCCAGGGTGAAATTTACCAGCATTTTTTATTGGAAAAATCGAAATATGAATCCTTTTCATTAAATAATTCGCTTCTCGTGCGTTACAAGCCATATTGTATAGAGCCATACTAAATTGGTATATTGAGATGCCCGTCCAAATAATTGGGAGGAGATAGACCTGGGGTATCAACGGAATACTTATGTATATAATCACAAAAATCAAGAAATACGGTTTAAGTTCTGAATTGAATTCATGAAAGCCGTAATGATTGATATAAAAATGAAAAGACAGATGGTATTTGCTATCCTTCTTAAATTGGTTGTATCGTTATGAATAAACTGCATTATTGCTTTATGTGGGTACTGAATTAGTACCGAAATAAAGTAAACATCAGCGAACGTTAAAAAACAAAATCTCCTGATTATCAGGGGATTTATACATTAAGTAAACATCAAAAAACATGATGTAAACAGTCATTGTGGAGCCATTAAGTACACAACCTTAGGTTGATAATCAATGACTTATGTACGGTTTTCCGAGTTTAGCAACGAATAACGCAGATAAACTGGCTTTTGAACCTGTTTTTGACTGGTAAAGAACTTGGGTACAAATTTAGATCTTATTCAACCAATCATCAAATTTCGGATTGGTTTATTTCAGGATGAACTGTTCTGGTTTTTTCTCTCACCTTATTTACAACTTCATTTAGTTTTCCATCCCGACTCTATTTATTGACATGAAACAAACCATGTCAAAAAAAGATCTGATCTCATATGCAGCTGCTGTAACGGTGAGGGCAATTAATCTTCACTATCCACCACCTAAATACAAAACAACATACCTGGTTACTCAACACCAGTTCGGAAAACTGATCGAGGCTATGTATAAGAAGAATATTGGAAGAACAGAGATAAACCCTATTGAGCTGATGTTCTAATCACTTTCACTTCAACGCTTCAACTTTTGGTTTCGATGCTATTTATATTAAACACATTAATATGGACAAAAAGAAAACAACATTAACGAAACCAGAGCTGTCATCCATCAAGCGTACCTTGTTTGAAATGATAAAGGATACCGGTAAAATAGAGGAGCCTGGTTATGATGATCTGGCTGAGGCTCTTGATGGTCTCTCCTTCAAACATTATTCGCCAGATACTTATGCCATACAGTTATCCGTAATCATTGAAGACATGATCGACCTTGACGACCTGGCATTCGATATGGGTCAGGTATACCACTTCCAACAAAAACTGAATTAACACATTGATTTGTTCCATCAGGTTCACCCCAGCTATTATCTTTTAAATGGCTGGGGTTTTGTTTTCCCCTATGTTATTGAAGTCCCCCACTGGTTCCGAATTTTTGTGGTAAAGTTTGATTTCCAAAAATTTTCGGATCTCATTTTTCACACCAAAAGTGCTTCGTTTTTCCAACGCCAAATTTTTTTCAGATTTTCAGAAGAGTTACTCATTCTCCAAGAAAACCGATCGGTTCTGTAGTTCGAGTTAGGGAATGATATTGATCAGTAGCTACCCCTACCTCCAGGAAGCCCTCCCTGGCGTGGGATACGCCACCGGGGATGGGGTGGTATCAGGTTGTTTGCAAAAAGGAGTCAAACGAGCATTCACTATGAC
>CAIWHI010000038.1 GCA_903912435.1 uncultured Bacteroidota bacterium
GAAGAAATGATTCAAAGGTTGGCCGCAACAGGCAAACCTATAGTAGTACTTTTATTTGGTGGTAGTGCGGTTACAATGACCAATTGGCTGGATAAGGCAAATGCAGTTCTTGACGTTTGGTATCCAGGAGAGGCAGGTGGAGAGGCTATAGCCGATGTACTATTGGGCAAGGTCAGTCCATCGGGTAAGCTACCTATTACCTTCCCCATCAGCGAAGGCCAGTTGCCTCTCACCTACAATCATAAGCCTACTGGTAGGGGCGATGATTATAGTGATGTCAGTGGCCAGCCCCTATTCCCCTTCGGTTACGGACTAAGCTATACCCATTTTGAATATGGAAAACCTACAATTTCGAAACGGAAAATTCACGCTAGTGATTCAGTTAAAATATCCTTTAACCTTAAAAACGATGGTCAATATGATGGCGACGAAGTTGTGCAAATGTACATCAGGGATGAACTAGCCACTGTGGTAAGACCTGTAAAGGAGCTAAAAGCCTTCCAGCGGGTGCACCTAAAAGCTGGTAAAGAAAAAATGGTAACATTCTATATAACCCCTGCTATGTTACAGATGTATAATGAGCAAATGCAACAAGTTATTGAGCCAGGCACTTTCAGGATAATGATAGGTAGTTCCAGTAAGGATATCAGGTTGCGAGATATAATTGAGGTGGTGGCTAATTGAAGTCCTGATTAACGATGTGCCTATTAATCGAAACCAGCGTTGGCTAACACTATTAAGATTTAGTGGAGGAGCTATTCTTCCACCATAAAAAACCTACAGTACCCATAATAATAAGAGGCAGGAAGGCCAGGTAAATTATACCTCCATTAAGCCCTTTTGCACTTTTATCGCCCATACCTGCAGCCGCCTGTGTACATACACTGCAACCTTGACCCTGAACAAATGGCCCCGCCATTAAAAGCAGAAATAAAACCAATACTATTTTCTTCATACTGTAGGCAATAATTAATTATCCGGCTGCAATTTACGAAAGCTACAGAAGATAACCTTGTCTTGATTATTTATTCTTCAATAGAAATGGACTAATCTTTTGATGCTATTATAAGGCATTTACTTAACAACAAAATCCGAAAAGAACTTGCATAATTTGGCCCCCACCACAAAAAAGTTTTTTTGAATTTGCAATCCCCAAAAGGGCTTTTTTGAATTTTTACTTTTGAATTTTGACTTTTAAAGATGGGGCAGATAATAAGGGCTTATCATCAGATAAACGATTACCCCTGTTACGCTTACATAGAGCCATAAAGGCCAGGTGTAGTGGGCAAGTTTTTTGTGCGCAGTATATTCACCAGTCAAGGCCCTATAGGCAGTATAAAGGATAAAAGGAAGGATACAGGTAGCCAGTAGGATATGAGTGATTAGGATGAAGAAGTACACCATTCTCAATGTACCAGTACCACCATATTTGGTTTCTTCAGCCAGCAGGTGGTGCCCTATATAAGACACTAGAAACAGTACTGATAGTACTATGGCAACCATCATCAGTGTTTTATGTAGCTTGAAGTTTTTTCCCTTCACAGCTATTAATGCCCATACCAGTAATATAGATACAGTTCCATTGATAATGCCATTCAGCATTGCCAGGATATGCACATTAAAGCCCAGATTAAGCCCGGTAAAAAACTTTACATTGGTTAAGAAAGCTACAGCCACAAATACAACCATTGATACTGTCCAGATTAGTATATTGGCTTGTCTGTCATTTTTTTTAAGTGCCGGAGTAAGCATTTTTTTAAGTTAAATTTAAAATTCAAAAATTAAAACACTAATCGTTTTTATGATTTTGGGCTAATACTGAGGGGATGATAAGAGTGTAAATTTACAATGACTATTTACAAACTAGTATAGGTTGTGGTTATCTACTAACAACTAATTATTATCTACTAATACTTCCTATTAACTACCAAATGCGTCTATCTACTATCTAATAAGTACTAACGACTATCTACTAACCAAAGCTATTTTTCAAGGGTCAGCAACACAATATCATCAGCACATTTCCTTATTTCAGCAGTATCAAGGCCAGAGTAGTAACCTCTTACACCTCTATTGGCATCGAGTAGCACAATTTTTTCGGTGTGTATAAAGTCTTCTGCACCACCATCACCAGGACCTACTTCCAGGTGCAGTTCATTACGGGCATAGTTGTAGATGGCCTTTTTATCACCAGTCAGGAACCACCAATGGTCATGGTTTGCATTATATCTATCGGCATAGGCCCTTAGTGCCTGGAAGGTATCACGACCTGGGTCTACAGTAATTGAAATGAATTGAATAGCTGTATCCAGGTTACTTTCCATTTTAGGGTTTTTCCTGAATGCTCTTTGCAGCATGCTTACATCACCTGTTAGTTTTGGACAAATTATTGGGCAGGTTGTGAAGAAGAAATTAACGACCAGTATCTTACCTTTCAAGGTGCCATTCAGGGAAATATGGTCACCTAACTGATTAATGAGGTTCAGGTCGGCCACTTTATGGCAGATAGAATCATCTACTTCCTTGCCTTTCCTCATTTTACGGCCTATACTATCTACCCAGTAATGTTTGGGCATGTGTATTTTATCCTTAGATAATGCCTTGGTTACTAAGTAAAAAGAAAGCGGCACCAAAAAGGCCACCGCTAATCCTTTAATAAATCCTTTATTCGATTTTTTTTCAGTCATTATTTAGTAGAATGTACTGCTGTTGTATGTCTTGCAGTAGATTCATTATTCATTCTTAACCAGAAACCACCATCTGCAAGGAAGGCGATAATAAACCATACAAATAATACCAATGGAATTAATACCGTAACAATAAATCCTTTTATTTCATCACCAAGGTGCATGAAAACGGAGACAATGTATCCAGCTTTCAATACAGTCAACGCAAGGAAGAAGAAGTTAACAAGGCCTTTAGACATACTATGGCTTAGATACATACCCATCATAACTTCTACAAGGGTAATAGCCAATAATATCCAAAATATCTTCCAGATTCTTTTTACCTGAGCCTTACTTTCGTCAGTGTTAATGTCACTATTGTGAGACATAACTCCAGAGTATAATTTTGATTGATCACCCTCGTAAAGGTGCTGTATGCTATTGTTATTTGAATGAGATGACATTTTATTATTTTGTTAGTGTTGGTTGCGAATTAATTTGATTTGCCAGTTATCACCAAAATGATGACCAGTAATAATACCCTAAATGGGATTTTTTACTTTTTACTTTTGAATTTTTAATTATAACAAGTAAAAACAAGTAAACACGAATACCCATACAAGATCTACAAAGTGCCAGTA
>CAIWHI010000039.1 GCA_903912435.1 uncultured Bacteroidota bacterium
TGCTTGTTTTTTTACTTAAGGCCTATAATCCAAACATAAAAAATACTGAAACCCTCATATAGAATTGGTATTCTTAAAGCTTCACAAATATATAGGCTTAGTAACAAATAAAAAAAAGAAAACCGTCTGATTTTCCTGTCCTACAGGTCAATCAGACGGTTTTCTTTTTTTGCAATAAAAGCTGTTATTATTGTATTTGAAGCTTAGCGTGGTAAGTCTTGTCTCCGGATTTAACAGTCAACAAATAAGCACCATTGGCTAAAGATGGCAGATTCATTTGAGTTTTACCATTTGTGGTATTCAATACCATTTCTTTATTGTAAACGATGCGGCCAGCCATATCAGCAATTTCGAAATTGCCGGTAGTAGTATTCAAACCATTCCACTCAAGAGTGATATTACCATGTGTAGGGTTAGGGTAGATGCTGAAATTGTTGTTAGCATTTACATTGCCTACAGCTGTGGTAGAATCAACAGTTATCAGAATTGTTTGGTAAGCAGAACAACCAGCATCGCTAGTAATTGTATAGGTAATGTATAGAACACTTGGTCTGATACCAGTTACAGCACCGGATGTAGAGTTAACGATAGCCAATGAAGTATTCTGGCTGCTCCATACGCCACCGGTAGTAGCATCAGTTAATGTAATTACCAAACCTGCATGAACAGATGTAGGACCAGTAATAGGAGCAACAGTAGGAATAGAATCAATCATTACTGAATCATTAACCACACAACCAGGCATATTGCTATAGGAGAAATAAACACGACCTGGAGTTGTTCCGGCAGTAAAGAATCCTGTTAAAGAGTCAATAGTGCCAGTTGGCATTGGACCAGGAGGAGTTGGCCTTACTCTCCAGAAACCACCTAACGCAGTATCTCTATAGGTAGTAGTGTCACCAGCGCAGATATCGGTTTTACCAATTATTGGGCCCATTGTATTAGGAACAATGGTAAATACAAGGCTAGCAGTTGCAGTTCCACAAACATTAGTAATAATATGGAAAATGGTATCGGTACCCAATGCAATAGCACGCACACGAGATGGTGGGCGTAAAGTAGCAATAATGGTATCACTTAAAATCCAGGTACCACCACGTGTAGTGTCTCTGAAATTTAAGTTACCACCAATACAGGTTGAAGTAGGGCCTGTAATGGGGCCTGCAGTAGGGGCTGCAATAGCCCTTAAATGTGCTGATGAGGCTAAAGCAGTAGTTGCAGCACTATCTAATAAAATACAATCAACGATATCACCGGCAACAAGGGTAGAGTTTGTGTACTCAAAAGTATCAATACCTACAGTTACACCATTCAATTGCCACTGGTAATGAGGGTGGGTATCGCCAAAAGCAGTTGCAGTGAAATAAATTATTGAACCAGTACATACAGTATCATGCCTTGGGGTAGTGATGCTTATACTTGGAACCGGAGCACCAATTCGGCGAACAACATTATTAAGGTTGTCGGTGATGTAGATATTGTTAGCACCATCAAGGCTAATGCCTGTAGGGTTATGTACTTGTGCACTTATAGCAGCCCCACCATCGCCACTATAACCTGCAACACCAGTTCCACATATGGTATTGATATTGCCGGCAGAAATTTTACGGATCCTGTTATTCAGGTCATCAGCAATATAAATATTGCCACTAGCGTCAAGGGCAACATTTAATGGTGAATTAAGCTGAGAAGCTGATGCAGCCCCACCATCGCCACTGAAACCTGCAGTGCCATTGCCTGCAATAGTATTGATGATACCACCTGAAATTTTACGAACAGCATTGCTTAAGTTGTCTGCAATATAAAGGTTGCCACTAGCATCTACTGCAATGCCCTGTGGCCTTTGTAAGGTAGCTAATGAAGCAGCCGCACCATCGCCGGTATAACCCGCGGTACCTGTTCCTGCAATAGTATTGATGATGCCCGTAGTGGTGATTTTCCTGATAACGAAATTCCGTGTATCTGAGATGTAAACATTACCAGCAGCATCAACAGCAACACCTGTAGGGCGGTTGATTTGTGCCAAAGAAGCAGCAGCGCCATCGCCGGTATAGCCACCAGTGCCAGTCCCAGCAATTGTTGTGATAATACCAGTAGTGCTTACTTTCCTTATGGCGCTATTGGTAGCATCAGCAATGTAAAGGTTGCCGGCAGCATCCAGAGCCACACCTGCAGGATTAGATAATTGAGCTATTGTTGCAGCAGCACCATCGCCGGTATAACCAGCTGTTCCATTTCCTGCTACGGTAGAAATAACTCCGGCAGCAGTAATTTTACGAACCACATTATTGCGGGCATCACAGAAATAACTATTGCCGGCAGCATCGGCTACAATACCCCTTGGGTTATTGATTTGAGCCATTCCTGCATGGCCACCATCTCCTGAATAGCCTGCATTGCCATTAATACCGGCATAAGTGTAAATGTTCTGACCATAA
>CAIWHI010000040.1 GCA_903912435.1 uncultured Bacteroidota bacterium
ACTGCCTTGAATCCTAATAAAAAGATGGACAAATGGTCGGGGAATGCTTATCTGAATTTATATACCATTGCTTGCGATTCAATGGGTAAGGTCAATGGTCCGATGATGGAGGTTACCAATGCTAAAAACATCAACATTAAATACCACGATGGGCCTGCTACCTTTAGTCCAGATGGTAAGACCATGTATTTTACCCGTAGCCGATATTCAAATGGACTTTTCAGGTCGAAGGCTGTGGCTAATAAGGATAGTATAGTATTGCTGGAAATTATGATAGCCACTGATTATGATTCTGCTACTAAGGAATTCCAAAAGGTAAGCCCGTTCCAGTACAATAGTATGGAGTATTCGGTAGCCCACCCCACGGTTAGTCCGAATGGTAATACGATGATTTTTACATCCACAATGCCGGGTGGTGCCGGTGGGTCTGACCTTTACATATGTACCAAAACAGGTGACAATGAATGGACAAAACCAATGAGCGTTGGTAATTACATTAATACCGAGGGAGAAGAATTATTTCCATGGCTGACTAATGACAATACACTCTACTTTTCCTCTGATGGACATAAGGGTATGGGGGGATTGGATATTTATAAAGCTAGCTGGGATGCAAAAGCTGGCAAATTTGGTACACCTGAAAATGTTGGTACTCCTATTAATTCATCATATGATGATATTTCGCTGGCCTTATTTGCTGATGGACGCAGTAGTTGGTTTTCCAGCAACAGACCTGCACCTGCCGGAGGTGATAATATCTATTTTTACAAGCGGGAAATGGTATTTATGAACTTGTCTGCCACAGATTCTGCCACAAATGAACCTTTGACTGGGGTTAAAGTTAACCTCAAGACAGGGACAGATAAGAGGGATACAATAACTGATGGTACGGGACATTTGTATACACAACTATTCGCCCGTAGCCAATATGTGGTTGAATTAAGTAAAGAAGACTACCAAACACGAACAATAAGGTTTAGCACTAACTCAACCAGGGAACTAGACACTCTGATAAAATCAGTGCAATTAGTAAGGGAACTACCCAGGCACAAACCAGATATGGTATTGCCCAACCCACCACCCCTTACAAAGTATACTGAGATTGTAGGCAAGCCTAAAACGGATAAAATCTACGAAATAGGCAATGTGCCTTTTGATTACAACCAGTATGCCATTTTAAGCAGTGCAAGGCCATGCCTTGATAGTCTGTCAGCATTTATGAAGAGTAATCCTACTTTACACATTGAAGTAAGGGCACATACCGATTGCCGTGAAAAGGTGCCTGGCTATAACTTGGAACTATCTAAGAAAAGGGCAATGGCTGTGGTAAACTACCTGACACATAAGGGAATTGCAGCCAATCGCCTTACTACTTTGGGGTTAGGCTCTACCGAACCACGTGTGCCTTGCCCCCTATGCGAAAAGTGCACTGAAGACCAGCATTATCAAAACAGGATAATGGATTTTAAGGTGTTGAAGAATTGAACTCCCATCATCACCTAGAATCTAAATGCAAAGGGCAATAATTCAGAGATTGTTTTTTGCAGCATTTCTTCGCCATGGTTGAAAACTACGACTATATCAGGGCCAAATTCATAGATAAACTGCCTGCAAGCCCCACATGGTGGAACCGGGCCTACGGGGGTATATACCGCAATAGCTACGATGTCTTTAATGCCCATAGATAGGGTGTTACCAATGGCTATCCTTTCGGCACATATGGTGAGTCCATATGATGCATTTTCTACATTACAGCCCCTTGTGATATTGCCATTACGTGTCAATACCGCAGCCCCTACCGGGAATTTGGAGTAGGGGGAGTAGGTATTCTCGCTGGCAAGCCTGGCTTCTTCCATCAGGTGCCTGGCATCAATTTCTGTAAGGTATGCCATGGTCTATTTTATTATGATGCCTACGGCATCAGGTGATTGGTGCTTATTATTTCAGCAGGCCTATTTCACGCAGGCGTTCCTCAAGGTATTGGCCAGCAGTATAGTCTTCATATGCTTTTGGGTGGGCCTCATCTATACAGCTATCCAGGCAGGCAAGGCTCATATTGGTTCTTGGGTGCATGAAAAAAGGTATTGAGAACCTTGGGCTGCCCCATTGTTCCTTAGGTGGATTTACCACACGATGGGTGGTTGATTTGAGGCGGTTATTGGTGAGGCGTTGCAGCATATCACCTACATTTACCACAATCATACCTGGTAAAGATGTTACTGGTACCCACTCATTGTTTAGATTCAAGATTTGCAAACCATCAGCCGATGCACCTACCAGCAAGGTGATGAGGTTGATATCCTCATGCTGCTCGGCACGTATGGCCGATTTTGGTTCCTGTGTAATGGGTGGGTAATATATTGCCCTTAATATTGAATTGCCATTATGCACCTGACTATCAAAGAAATGCTCATCCAAATTTAAAAACAGGGCAATAGCCTGTAGCATAGCTGTGCCCGACATTTCGAATGCCTTATAAGCTTTGTGAAGGGTAGGGGTGAATTCGGGTAGCTCATTTACCACTACATTTTCAGGATATTCTGATTTTATTGGGTCACCATCTTCAACTTCCTGCCCAAACTGGAAAAACTCCTTGAGGTCGGCAGCCTCAAAACCCTTGGCATGCTCCTTGCCAAATGAAGTATAGCCACGCTGACCAGCAAGGCCCGGAATTTCGTACTTAGCCCTTTCTGCAATAGGCATAGCAAAAAAGCCTTCCACATAATTGTACAAGTCATCAATGAGCGACTCAGGTATGCCATGGTTTTTTACGGCCACAAAGCCTACGTCTTCATAAGCTTTGCCCAAGGTGTTTACAAAAGTTTGCTTGGTGGCAGCATCTCCATTCAGGAAATCGGCTAAGTCTACTACAGGAATATTCATAATTATGACAAATGAGGGATGCAATATAAATGCATTTGGGATAAGATGGTATTATTTTTAGATAAATTTTGGGAGGGAGGGTATCAGTTGCTCCGTTTACCAGTAGCCCTGGCTTTCAAGCCGGGGTAAGGAATTATTAATATTTAGGGCTTTAGCCCAAACTAAGGTACATGGAAGCCACCATAAGGTAGGTTTGGCTAAAGCCTATTTATTGGTTTACTTGTTCCCTGGACTAAAGACCGTGGCTACTAAAAACGATAGTTTAGTTATATTTTCATTCTCTTAAATTCATTGAATGGCTAGCTTCGATGATTGTTGGAGAAAACTCCAACAACGGGAAAAGCTTAAAAAATTATTGTTTTTTACATGAAATGTAATTAGCTTTACTATTAAAGACATATGTCATGAAGCACCTATTAACATTACTCGTTGCCATTTTTTTGGTAAGTCCCATTTTTGCTCAATTTGAAATAGGCATTAATGGTGGGCTAGCTATAACTAATGCATCAATTTCTTATGATTATAATAATAATACGCAAACCAAGACAAGCGGGTATAGACCAGCTTTTGTGGCAGAAGGGATGTATAATTTGAAACATTGGCGATTTGGACTAGCTATAGCCTACCAAAAGGAAAAATTAACTTACCAAAATACATTATGGATAGTTAATAATACAAGTGCAATAGC
>CAIWHI010000041.1 GCA_903912435.1 uncultured Bacteroidota bacterium
CAATAATGCATTAGGATTGGCATTGCCTATATCCTCACTTGCCAGTATCACCATGCGGCGGGCTATAAACTTAGGGTCTTCCCCGCCCTCTATCATCCGTGCCAACCAATATACTGCCGCATTAGGATCACTCCCCCTCATTGATTTTATGAATGCCGATATAATATCATAGTGCTGCTCCCCTGTCTTATCATAGAGGGCCAATTTTTTCTGCACTATTTCCTGCACTATTTTATTGGTGAGCACCTTATTGTCCTCAGGCAAGGAGTCGGCAACCAGTTCCACCAGGTTCAATAGGCGGCGGGCATCACCCCCACTTAGTTGCAATATGGCTTCCCATTCATTGATAATAAAGTTTTGCGATGCCAACCACTTATCTCTTACTATGGCTTGCTTTACCAGGGCTTTCATATTATCTTCAGTAAGGGCTTTAAGCACATATACCTGGCTACGGCTTAGCAATGCACTAATCACTTCAAAAGAAGGATTTTCGGTGGTAGCACCTATCAGGGTCACGATTCCTTTTTCTACTGCACCTAGAAGACTATCTTGCTGGGCCTTATTAAAGCGGTGTATTTCATCTATAAACAAAAGTGCATGGCCACTTCTCCGGGCCAGTTCTATCACCCCCCTCACATCCTTTACCCCGCTGTCTATGGCGCTTAGGGTGAAGAAAGGCATATTGAGCGAGTGGGCGATAATCTGCGCCAGAGTTGTCTTGCCCACACCCGGTGGCCCCCAAAAAATGATGGAATGCCCCCGGCCGCTTTTTATCATCTGTTCCAAAACCTTACCGGGGCCTACAAGATGCTCCTGTCCTATAAATTCGCCCAATTTCTTCGGTCGAACCCTTTCTGCAAGAGGTATATTGTTATCGGCATTCATAGATTTATGTTTATTTTTTGATTTAAATCCCTAAATTAGCATCATGTTTCAAAATCTATTTTTACCCTTGTGCCTTATTTGCACAGTTCCATCTTTCGCCCAGGTGGGCATTACACCTGCTAAAACTACGGAAAATCAGGCCAACCCTGCTATTGACTATAGAATTATTGGCTCTCCTATGCCACCGCTTACATTAGTGATACCTGTT
The DNA here is from genome assembly GCA_903912435.1 of uncultured Bacteroidota bacterium. GTDB lineage: Bacteria > Bacteroidota > Bacteroidia > Chitinophagales > Chitinophagaceae > Nemorincola. Next base: position 1,094 of record CAIWHI010000041.1, read on the forward strand.
GATACTAATAAAGTCGGCAAACCTGGTGATGACGGTAATGAAAGCAAGGGAAAAAGAAGAAAAAAACATGATAAGGACGAAGTGGTCAATATGTTTTCACAAAGTAAATCTGTGATTACCGACCAGGACCTTGATAATGGTGCCAACCTGATTGTGATGATGTTTAACCCCACCTGCTCACATTGTGAAGAGCAAACACTTACATTCATAAAAAATAGCCAGCTCTTTAAAAGAACCAAGTTGGTACTGCTAGCTAATAAGGTTAATAGTCCTTATATCCCCGATTTTGTAAGGGACTACAAAACCTATGAACATCCATTTATTTATGTGGGTATTGATAGTTCAAGATTCAACGAAAATGCCTATATGTATAAGGCCCTACCCCAGATAAACATCTATGGCCGCGATCGCAAACTAATGAAATATTATAATGGGCAGATTGCCATAGATAGTTTGGCCAAGTATATTGAATAGCCAATAAATCTATATCAGCCATTATAGTAATGGCAAATTGTTTTTTCAAACCTAGATCCTTTAACTGCCAATAAATATCGGTATTATGCTTAGAGTTTTATTTTTTATATTCTTAAGTTTTGTATCATCTGCTTTATTGGCCCAAAACCCCAAAACCCCAAAACCCC
>CAIWHI010000042.1 GCA_903912435.1 uncultured Bacteroidota bacterium
AATTATTTCTGTAACAGGAATATACAAATAAGCCCCGGACATCCGGGGCTTATTTGTTTTTAGGTGTGTAGCGAATGGAACCAGCAAGCCATTGCAAGTAACATTATTGAAGAAAAATCTGATTGCCATTCGTCGGCCTCGCCCCGCCCTCGCCAAGGGCAGGGCTGTTGCATTCTCTGAAATAATGTCACCCTCTTAGGGGTTTTGAGCTTTAAAAAGATCATTTTTCTATAATCATGTCATCCCTTAGGGATTTTTTAACCATATAAAAACAGAATGCAACAGGCTTAATCTCCAAGGGGGGTGGCCGACGAATCTTTCCTTATATTATTGATAAACGCCACAAAAAGTGCTGTCTGACTGCGGAAAGTGGTTCTGACCACAATTTTTCACCATCGGGCTTTTGTTATTTACATTAGGGCTAGGTTTAATTCTAATTGGCTTTGAAAATTCTTTTGGGCTTGGGGAAGATGAATGTCGGATACAATACGGAGGATTTTGTTGAGACGAGTGAACCTACGGAACACTCACGCCAGAGGGTAACATTTCCGCCCATCAAGGTACCTAGTGTGATGATCTGGGCTAATCGATTGAACCCTTTCAGTGCACAATCGATTTTGATTTTCAATAATTTTTTATTTCCTATACCCGGTTTAATCAAGGGCTATACACATTTAATCCCAAAGGGTTATTAAAATCAAGAAATATTCAATATCTTAGTAATTCTCTAAATTCCTAAGGTAATGACATTAGGCGATGCCTAGCAATTGTGGTTTTACTATTTGATTTCACGCTAGATTTAGGTCAATCCTTTAATTCCTACAAATATTTCTAAAATAATATCCGAACGGATGAATTTCAACAGAAATTTCCTGCTTGAAATGCTTATAAAGGCAGGCTCCTTCCTAAAAAAGTAAGTGAAAGTTAAATTTTTGTATAAAAACAGGAAAATATTTTTTAGAATACTCAAAAAAGATTATGAAATGCGAAAAATAATGGAGATATTTGATGATTACTACTAATTTTTGTTTACCCCTAATACTTTCTAATCGACATTCCGTATGAAAAGAATTTACAAGCTAATTGTGGCTTTAATTGTAATTACGACCTATAATCAAGCATTTGCCCAAAGCATTTCGCCCTTCATCTTAAATGGTGCAGGAGGCTCGAAACAGATAGGTTCAATCATTTATGATTACTCGGTAGGTGAGATGACAATGGTTAGTACATTTTACGGCAGTAATGTTACATTAACCCAGGGCTTGTTGCAAAATAATGTTTCGGTACCGGTAGGAGTAGTAAATATGGAATTTGCCCAAAACATAGTAGTATATCCCAACCCGGCAAGTTCAGTAGTAAATATTAAATTCAATTCGCCAAAAAACGGAAATCTGGTTTACAAGTTGTTAGATATGACCGGCAAAACGCTAATATCAAAAGGTGTAGAGGTTAATAATAGTATAATGAGTCAGGAAATAAATATAGACCCGCTAGCCGTAGCTACTTATATGCTCGAAATCACCTTCAGTACTGGTGGAGCCACTGAAACCAACACTTATAAAATTGACAAAATAAAATAATGTATTTCATTTAAAATCACGATTATACTTTTATGAAAAAACTAGCATTATCAATTGCCCTTTTGGCAGCTCTGGGAATTAATTCTCTGGCTCAGGTAAATACAGTTAATGGTATACCAAAAGCATTCAATTATCAGGGAGTAGCCCGCGATCTTTCAGGATTCCCTTTGGCGAACAAAACTATCTCACTTAGATTGTCCTATCTACAAGGCGTATCGGGTGGAACAACTCTTTTTGTTGAGAAGTTTACGGTAACAACAAATACGTTTGGACTTTATAATGTAGCTGCCTTAACAGGTACACCAGATGGTGTAGGAAGTGCAGATAATGTAGTGAGTAACCTGGGAGTAGATGATGTTTATATTCAGGTAGAGGTTGATCCATCAGGGGCATCTTCATACACCACAGTTGGCAGGTCGCAATTATTAAGTGTGCCCTTTGCATTGCATGCAGCAAATGGCCCTGCAGGTTCACCAGGCCCAATGGGCCCTGCAGGTCCGGCAGGCCCTACAGGTGCAACTGGTACTACTGGCCCTATAGGGCCGGCGGGTCCTATAGGACCGGCGGGTCCGGCAGGTGCTATAGGGGCAACCGGACCTACAGGCCCGGCAGGCGCTACTGGCTCAGCAGGTCCGGCAGGCCCTACCGGTGCGACAGGAGCTACTGGTGCTACAGGCCCGGCTGGTGCAACTGGCCCAGCGGGTCCTACAGGTCCGGCAGGCCCTCCGGGAGCCGGAGACAACTGGGGTACACAGGTGGCAGTTACTGATGCAACCCTTGCTGGCACAGGTATTACTGGTACGCCGCTTAAAATTGCACAACAAGGCGCTACTATTGGCCAGGTATTATCATGGAATGGAACTTCTTGGACCCCAAGTGTGGGCGGTGGTGGCCTTGCAGGTAGCCCAAGCCATATTGTAAGGTTTACGAGTGCCACCACAGGTGGTAATAGCAGCCTTATAGATTCTTCAAAAGGATTATTATATAACACTACCAATTACCTGGTTAATACTACGCCACAAATTTCCAAGTTTCATTATAAAGCAACCAATGCCACCGGGCTTGCCTCAAACTGGTTTCACTTTGCCGGTGATGGCAACAGTTATAGTTTTATGACTTTATCAGATTCCGGATCAGGCAACAGGGGTCTTATATTAGCCTCATCACAAGAACTAAATGCTATGGGTACTGTAGGTGGTTCTGGCAATGCCTTTCTGGAAGTATTTAATGCAGGCACCAATAAAACCTATTTTACCAATGGTGTTGGTACTGCTGCAACAATGGATATGACATTTGGAGATTTCACCATAGCCGGCTTGCTTGCTAAAGGAGGAGGCTCATTCAAAATAGACCATCCACTTGATCCTGATAATAAATACCTGTACCATAGCTTTGTGGAAAGCCCTGACATGATGAATATCTACAATGGAAATATTACTACTGATGCTAGTGGTGTAGCTAGTGTAGTAATGCCTGACTATTTTGAAGCTTTGAATAAAGACTTCCGCTACCAGCTTACAGTAATTGGCTCATTTGCCCAGGCGATGGTATCTGAAGAAATCAGTGGTAACAAATTCCAAATTAAAACCAGCATACCCAATGTAAAGGTGAGCTGGCAGGTAACCGGAGTTCGTCATGATGTATTTGCAAACGACCGCCGTATAGTGGCAGAAGTAGAAAAAGAAGCCAATAACAAAGGCAAATACCTGTATCCAAAAGGATTTGGACAACCAGCATCTAAGGGTATAGATGTTAAAGAAGCACAAATAATTAAAGCTAAGGCTGATCAGAAATAATTAAGATTTTTTATAAAAAGACCGGGTTTTACCAAAGAAATTTTGGATAAACCCGGTCTTTTTATTTGGCTCAGAAAATCGAGATAATACATTGATTGCTATCCGGATAGTAGTCTGGATACTTAAAATGCATCACCATTCTTTTAACTTCAGGTTAATAGAAAAAAGAAATTCATTGCCACCCAGCCAAATATTTCTTTATAAAGTTTATAAAATTTACCGGAAAAGACGGATATTTGGTGTTAAAAGGCTCGTAATCTGAGTCAATAGCAATAAATATTCTTAATAATGAACAAGGCTTTAATACTGTTTGCAGGGCTTTTATCCCTGGCGGGTTTTGAGAATACACAGGCCCAAAGCATTGCCCCTTTCACACTAAATGCTACCGGAGGTTCAAAACAAATTGGTTCTATCATCTACGATTATTCTGTAGGCGAAATGACTTTGGTTAACACATTTTACGGCAGTAATGTAACGGTGACCCAAGGTCTTTTGCAGAATGATGTATCGGTACCTGTGAGTGTAAGCACGGCAATGTTCTCCCAAAACCTGCAGGTCTATCCTAATCCTGCCAGTTCTATTGTCAATATCAAATTAAATTCCCCTAAGGCTGGTACATTAAGCTACAGGCTTATGGACATGACGGGAAAGATATTAATGACCCATTCGGCTGAGGTGAATAGCAATACATTGGTGCAAGAGTTGAATATTGAACCATTTGCAATGGCTACTTATGTGCTTGAAGTAAACTTCACGGGTGCAGACATTAATGAAACAACCAATTACAAACTGGAGAAAATAAAGTAAAAACATCATCACAAATACTGAATATATTTTTTATGAAAAAAGTAGTACTATCAATTGCACTTTTGGCATCGCTTGGAATAACCTCCATGGCGCAGATTGGCACGAAGAATGGTGCACCCAAGGCATTTAATTATCAGGGAGTAGCCCGAGATTTATCAGGTTTCCCATTAGCTAACAAAACAATATCCTTACGATTAAGTTACCTTCAGGGTATTGCCGGTGGTACTACCCTGTATGTTGAAACCTTTTCAGTTACAACTAACACTTTCGGGTTATACAATGTTGCAGCATTAAATGGCACAGCAGCAGGAATAGGAAGTGCTGATAATGTTATCAACAATTTGGGAGTTGATGATGTATATATACAAGTAGAAGTAGACCCTGCTGGTGGTAGTGCCTATACTACATTGGGCCGTTCACAATTATTAAGCGTACCCTATTCATTATATTCAGCTAATGGCCCAATAGGTCCGGCTGGTCCGGTAGGACCTGCTGGCCCTACCGGTGCCACAGGAGTTGCAGGCCCGACAGGACCTGTTGGCCCAGTGGGACCAATAGGCCCGGCAGGACCAACAGGTGTTGCCGGACCAACTGGTCCTATTGGCCCGGCAGGTGCAACCGGTCCGGCAGGTCCGGCGGGGCCTACTGGAGCAACAGGTGCTACCGGAGCTACTGGTCCGGCGGGTCCAACCGGCCCAATGGGTCCGGCAGGTACTGCTGACAACTGGGGTACACAAGTAGTAGTAACCGATGCTACTCTTGCTGGTAATGGTGTTACAGGTACCCCATTAAAAATTGCTCAACAGGGCGCAGTATCAGGTCAGGTTTTACAGTGGAGCGGCGCTTCATGGGTTCCGGGCACTGTAACAGGCACAGGTACAGTAACATCAATAGCTACATCTGCCCCACTAACTGGTGGTACAATTACATCATCAGGTACTATAGGATTGAGTACAGTAGGTATAGCAGGCACTTATGGTAGTGCAACCACAGTACCGGTTATTACTACAGATGCATGGGGACGTGTAACGACGGTAACTACTGCTGCAATCTCTGGTGGCGGTGGTGGTATTACCAGTTCTGGTACTACTAATTATGTTCCTAAATTCACATCTTCAACCAATATTGGGAACTCAGCAATGTACCAGAATGGTACAAAGGTAGGCTTAGGGACAACTACTCCTACTGCTACATTTGATGTGGCTACATCGGATGATATGCTAGGTTCATTTGTAAGTAGTAGCACTACACTACCCTCAATTGCTGTTCTGCAAGGTGTTTATGCCGGCACAGATGCATCATTACCTAATAGCATTGGAGTATATGGTTCATCAACTCCAGATATTACCACGACTGCCGGATATGGTGTGGAAGGTGATGGTGGTGCAATAGGTGTTTTTGGTTATGCTAAATCTGAAGACCTTGCAAATGAAGTGCATGGCGTGGAAGGTGATGCTTATGGCGATGGCAATGCCTGTGTAGGGGTGTTGGGTGCTGCTTTTATGAATACTAGTGGTGTACTCTTTAATTATGGCGTTTACGGAACAACTGATGGTAGCGGACTATTGTCAGATTATGCAGGTGAGTTTAATGGTAATCTTGATTGTACTGGCGATTTTACCTGCGGTGGAACAAAATTCTTTAAAATGGATCACCCGACAGACCCTGCTAACAAATTCTTGTTTCATGCATGTGTAGAATCAGATGAGGCAATGAATGTTTATTCAGGCAATATTACGACTGATGCAAGTGGAGTAGCAACTGTTAGTTTACCTGATTATTTCCAGGCATTAAATAAAGATTTCCGTTACCAGCTTACTGTTATAGGTACTTTCGCCCAGGCAATAGTTGGCCAGAAAATACAGGACAATAAATTTACCATTAAAACTAGTGTACCTAATACTGAGGTGAGCTGGCAAGTGAGCGGCGTTCGTAATGACGAGTATGCTAAAGCTCATCCGTTTGCTACAGAAGTAAATAAGAAAGGTGCATTACAGGGTAAATATATCCATCCTGAATTATATGGGAAACCAAAGGAAATGGGTATAGCCTATGTTAAACCTGCTGGTGATAAAAAAGCAGCGCAGCATAATGCACAAAAACCAAATGCTTCGAAGAAAAAATAATCTGTTTAATGTATTAATAAAAAAGCCACCGGAATCCGGTGGCTTTTTTATTTGATGTCGTTCAGACAACAAGTAGAAAATGAATTTTATAATAGTTTGATGCTTGATAATTATTATCCTGCCTATAACATTCGTGGTAATTTTGGCTAAAGCCAAATTTTCATTCTTCATATACCACGGCCTAAAGGCCGTGGCTATTCAATCACATTAAAGTATATAGAAACGTCAATAATTGACAAACTAATGTATGAATTGCCTAAGCACTAAAACACAATACTAATGCAAACAATATATATAACATCAGCGATAATTTCATGTTCATTTCACCAAAAATAGCTACCAGATGTGATTATAAAACAATAATTCTACCTTTTAATGGAAGGTTATTTTCTGAGCTAAGTGTAATGAAGTAAATGCCATACTTGAGGAAGCTGGCATCTATGGATAAATGATTAACACCTGACTGAATATGCTTGTATGATTTGGTATTGATTAATTGGCCTATGGCATTGGTTATGTTTAGGGCGATATCCTGCGTTTTACCCAGCGAGAATGAGACTAAAATATTTGAACCAGATGGATTGTAGGATACTGTAAGTGAATTGGACAGAATCGGGGTATTCTCCACTTTCACAGGACTGCATTGCTTGCTTGCTACAAATTCCCACCGGGAAATGCCTGGCTTGTCGCCATAGTTGAGTGTATCGGCATAAATCCTATGGTCGGGACAAATGACCATGAGTGTAGGATAGGAAAAGATATTGAAATAGCTTAAAAAATCATTCAATTGAATACCCGTTGGGTTAATAATTGGATACAATGTACCAGCTAGCCAATTACCCCGTGTATCTATCCCGATACCATATAAATCATCAATTGTGGTAGTAGCATCCCCTTCTATGGCCAATATCTTCCAGGTATGGTCGCCAGGTGAATCATGTAGTTTATACAAACTATCGAGTATTCCAGTGCTGTGGTAGAGCCAGCAAGGGCCACACCAGGTAGTAAACACATCAAGTGCTACATATTTACCCTCATCGAGATAGGTATAGAGGTTTTGTGTATCGCCATTAATATCTGCAAATATAAAATCAGGCACTGTTGCCCCATCTGCTAATTGGCCATTTGCGGCAATAATGCTTGAAAAAATTACAAAAATGAGTACAATTATTTTCTTCATGTTTATGTAATAAAACTTCGAGGCCTATTTTATATATTCCCACTTTGCCCCCTGAAAAGCTCATTAGATTTGATGCAACAGATCTGCGATTTCACTTAGGGATATTTATATTTAAACCCTTCTGGCTATAAATATTAAATATACTTTATCAACTATAATTTCTTTAGTTGATGACCTTTCTAACTTACTCTACAATTAATTTGCTATAAAAAGTCCTTCCAACCTCATCATTTATAACAAAATAATAAGCCCCTTTAGCAATGCCTGTTACAGATATGGTACCCTTGCCATCTTTAACAATTGGGTGTAGCTCAAAATTCCTTCCAATATTATTGGTAATATAACAAGATGAAATATTGCCTATTGAATTTATATTGAATGAAAATGATTCGGTTGTAGGATTGGGATAAACCTCAATAAGTTCTTTTGAAACCATGGGTATTGAAGTTGTAGCTGGGGTATATGCACCCTTCATATACATAATATTACTGGTATTATCGTCTTCCCAAACAATGTGTATCACACCATTTGCCATTGCCACATCGGCATTCATCAATCCGCTGCCTGTAGCTACGGTTGTATGGGTGGCAAAACCATTGGCTATGTTATTGGTAAAGGCATATTCAATTGTAGTACCTGAGGTGGTATTTTGTTTCCAGACAGCGGTTGCTGCATTGCCATAATTAGCAATACGTGGATAATTTTGGGAATTTAACCCTGCGAAAGTACCGGTAATAGCAGTTGTGGAGGTAGATGACAATCCACTTATTGAAGATTTGCTCAGGTAGGCCAGGGCTGTACCGGTACCGGTGCTCATAAAAGTGGAATAGATACTATCGCCGATCACAAAGCCATCAGGACCGGTTGCAGGACAAGATGTAATTAACCAATTGGTATTATCAACAGCCATATGCCCAGGGAAAGTCATACCGCCATCAGGTGAGACACCTGCCCAAATATCTCGGATATTAGTAAGGTTATTTCGGAACAGCATAATGGCATTAGAACCAGAAGAAATAATAGTAGCAGGGCAACAATCGCAAACAGTACC
>CAIWHI010000043.1 GCA_903912435.1 uncultured Bacteroidota bacterium
ACCAGATACAAAATAGTTTTGGTCTCAATACATTGAAACCAGAATTAACCAGGGAGTTTGAAGTGGGTACAGATTTATCTTTTTTTAAGGATAGACTTAGTGCGTCATTCACTTACTATGACCAGTTGACGCATAATCTGATTACCCAGGTGCCATTACCACCCTCGAGTGGATACGCTGCAAATTATATTAATGTAGGTGTGATCAGTAATAAGGGTGAAGAAGTAACAATGAGAGGAACACCAATATCTACGAAGTACGGATTAAAATGGGATTTGTTCGGTACTTACACACATAATGTAAATAATGTAGTGAGTCTTGTAGGGGGTGTAGACCAGATTACAGTAGGAGGATTCAGCGGTATGGGTATTGTTGCCGCTGTGGGCCACCCATTTGGTACTTTTTATGCATCTGACATTAGTTATGAGCGAGACCCAACAACCAGGCAGTGGCATGCTATAGTAAATGCATCGAACGGAATACCTGTTGCTACTGATAAACCTGTTTTTCTAGGTTCTTACCAACCTAAATTTCAGGCTTCATGGGGAACTGAACTTTCTTATAAAGGTTTGAAACTGCATATTCTTTTTGTAACCAAACAGGGAGGACAGTTTTTTAGTAATAACAAATCCTTACTCGATTTCGATGGTAACGCGCAGGAAACTACAGTTAACAATCGTAACGACTATGTATGGGCTAATTCGGTCAACAATATAGCGCCGGCAGGGCATCCTCCAATTTATGTGACTAATACTACCAAATTCCAGCCGTACAACTACTGGGTTAATTATGTTGGTTCGAATGCGATTCAGGGACAAAACCTCGTTAACGCAAGCTACATAAAGCTTCAGGAAGCATCACTATGGTACAAAATACCTCAGAAGTATTACAGTAAGTCTCCTTTCGGTTCACTTGAAGCAGGAATATTTGGAAACAACCTGATATTGTGGACCGCAAAGAGCAACAAGTATGATGATCCAGAAGAAACATCGGCAGGGGCAGTCGGAAATGGACAGGGCTTTAATTTTAACGCCCGCCCTTCTTTACGTAATTATGGTGCATCAATAAAAGTTACTTTCTAAAACTTAACAGTTAAAATTGTTATCATGCCAATAAATAAAAATATAATTGTTACAGCTGCTATTGGTCTTGCCATTGGTGCGACATCTTGCAAGAAGTATCTAAATGTTAACACGAACCCTAATTATGCCCAGCAAGCAACAGTGCAGACGTTGTTGCCTGCTGCTCAATTGTACGTTGGTAGTGCTCTTGGTGTTGACCTTGAAATTAATGGGTCTTTCTGGGCCCAGTACTGGACGCAGAGCCCAGCAGCAAGCCAATATCGCATTCTTGATACTTATGTGCCCCCACAAGACCAGTTTTCAACGCCATGGTCTAACCTTTATACCGCTGCGGAGAATTTTTTCCAGTTATACAAGCTAGCTGATTCACAAAAACAGAAGCAGTATATGGCTATATCATTAATAATGCAGGCCTATACATTTCAACTAATTACCGATGCGTGGGGTGATGTCCCTTTTACACAGGCACTTAAAGGAC
>CAIWHI010000044.1 GCA_903912435.1 uncultured Bacteroidota bacterium
CTAACGAGAGTGGAACGGTTCATATGGATGTTGCATATCAAGCAACATTGGTAACGTCTCTATCAACCCCACCAACAAGACCGGTTATTGTTCGTATAGATCAAATGAACATTAACAACATGTTAATTATTGATCCCCCAAGAGAAATACAAAGAGAACATACTGAACAAAAGGGTGCAGAGAATAGAAATGCTTTGGATGTTAATTTCTTGAATAAAGACTTTTTAGCAGCAAATAAGTTAGATGAAGATGTATTGAAGTATAATGCTTTAGACATGAACTTTTTAGATTTTATTACAAAATGACCACAAAACAAATAGTACTAGCTTCAAGGCCACAAGGTATACCAAAGGAGGCTAACTTTAGGTTTGAAAATATTGAATTGCCTGATTTACAAACAGGGGAAATCCTGCTTGAGGGTCTTTTTTACTCGGTTGACCCATATATGCGGGGCAGGATGAATGATGCTAAATCATATTCTCCACCTTTTCAATTGGATAAACCCATTGAAGGGGCTGTGGTAGCCAAAGTGCTGGAAAGTAAATCTCCAGACTTCAAAAAAGGGGATACAATAACAGGATTTCTACCCTGGCAGGAACAATGTATATCTAAAGGAAAAGGGTTGATGAAGATAGATACTTCCATCGCTCCTTTGAGTTATTATTTGGGAATATTGGGGATGACCGGTCTAACAGCCTACTTTGGACTAATGGATATATGCAAACCTAAAGCCAAGGAAACGGTTATAGTATCTGGTGCTGCCGGAGCTGTAGGAATAGTTGTTGGGCAGATTGCGAAGCTGCAAGGTTGCCATGTAGTGGGCATAGCCGGCACAGATGAGAAGGTAGAACTATTGAAAGAGGTGGGCTTTGATGAGGCAATTAACTACAAAGAAACCCATGATTTGAAAAAGGCAATTGCTGCTGCTTGCCCTAACGGGGTTGATGTTTATTTTGATAATGTAGGTGGCCCAATATCAGATGCTGTGATTGCTAATATTAATTTTCATGCGCGCATAGCACTATGTGGTCAGATATCATTGTACAATAGTACGGAGGTGCCTATGGGCCCAAGGCTGCAACCAATGCTGCTTACCAGGAGTGTATTGATGCAAGGGTTTATTATAGGTAATTACCAAAGCCGTTTCCCTGAAGGATTACAACATTTAACACAGTGGGTAAAGGAGAAAAAGTTGAAATACAATGAAACAATTGTTCAGGGTTTCGACCAGTTGCCTGCTGCATTTATAGACCTGTTTGAAGGTAGAAATTTAGGTAAGATGATTGTAGAGGTATAAAGGGAGGAGGCTTATCGGATGATTATAAATATGTTAATTTAATATCTAAATACCCAAACAAGTAGCATCAAGATAATAGCCAAAATTGTGTACCAACCAACCTTCTTACTAATATTGAATATTGATCTTACATCCTTTTTCCAAAGTATTGCAGCAACAGCTATATTTATCCCAACCTCAAACAAGAAGGTAGGGAGTGATTTATTTCCTCTGTAGTCTAAAAAATAAAAAGTGATGGCGGGGATTATTGTAAATATTTTCGAAATAAAGAGGAGTATCCATCCCAGACGATTATGCTTGTAAAATAAAATAAAAACAATTGGCAGGAATAAAATGTCAATAAATGAACCTATAAATACCCCTCTAAATGGGAGGTTAGGATTATTGAGCACCTTGCTAAACATATGGATATCATTGTATAATAAGGGTAGATATTGCAAAATAGCTATAGTGAGTATTATGTTTACCCATTTATTTGGCCTGGTATAAATGTCCCTAATGCTCGTTGTAAAAGGATTAATATCCCTGTTAATGGTATCAGGATTGCTTACAGATTGTTCAACCTCATCTCTTTCAACTTGCGTTATTTCCCTGGTTTTCAATATTTCAGTAGCTGCGTTAATTGCAGCGGGCTGGTAGGCCTCTGGGCTCATTATAATTTTAATCAGGTCTTCAGTTGGCCAGTTTTTGTACTGCTTATGAAAATCAAAATCCATATGGTAAAGGTATGGAAAGTGTGGATACCTGATGCTTTGGAATTGAATTACAAACTCTAAAATCTTGTTGCCAACAAATGCATCGAATTGAATGGTCAATTTCGTACAGACTCTAACAAAAAACTTGGAGCAAACTTAAAGAAACTTTAGACTGAACTTATTTGTATAACATCTGTTGGAGGTTAATAATATTCTTTGTAGGTTCGCTTTACATACATAGAAAACTATCGATGAATATCCTTTGTATGAATTGGTTATAAAAGTGCATGAATTTTACTTTATATGAACGTACAGGAACATATTGATAATTATATAGGCAGCCAACCTGATCCTAAAAGTAATGATATGCAAACATTACACTTGCGCATATTGAACCTATTTCCAGGATGCAAATTGTGGTTTGAAGATGGTAAAAACGAGGAGGGCAAAATTGTTAGTAATCCAAATATTGGCTATGGTTCCTATACAATAAAATATGCCAATGGATCCACCCGTGATTTCTTTCGCATTGGCATAAGCGCAAACAAAACCGGTATTTCTGTATATATTCTTGGTATCAAAGATAAGGCTTACCTGGCGCAAACTTATGGAAAAGACCTTGGCAAGGCCAGCGTAACCGGTTATTGCATTAAGTTCAAAACTCTAAAAGACATAAATATTGATATTCTGGAAGCGGCAATTAGGTATGGGCTTGAACGGCAGGATTAAAAATTGAGTTGATGAGTCATTTTTCTAAAATCATTTGCCTTATAATCGGGTTATTGGGTATCGCAATCGAGACGGTAGGGCAGGGGAGTAAGCAGCAGAAGTTTATTGATTTTATTAAGCGATATGACAATGGCTGTGATACAATTGTTACTATTGAAGATTCAATTTTTAATGAAAGGGGAGGAAAATTATTAATTGCGAAATCAAACGGTATTAAGGTAGCTGTATTTGTCCTTAATGATACTGAATCTTATGTTTTTCAGAAAGTCAATCGGAATTTGGCATTGATTGAATCATTCAAATCGGAAAGCTTGGATCTAAGTGGAATGACCATTGTCGACTTAAATGGAGATGGTTTTGAGGATGTCAAGATTGCCTATCCTGTAATGCGTGGCAATAATATTTGTCTCTCGTTGATTTATAATCCAGGTAAAAGGCAATTTCATCATAACGAGGAGTTTGACCTTTTAAATATAGGTTTTGATTCATCAAAAAGATATGTTCGTTCATGTGCTTTAGGTGGTTTATTTGACAATTCAAAAAGAATTTACAGAGTTAGCGGCAACCATCTTATTTTGATAAAGTCAGTTGCTATGGAAATATATGCCGCTGGAAAGTATGGGACTGTGAAAATTAAAACTCGTCAAAAGAATGGTGCCTATAAAACTAGGATTATCAAAAAAACGGGTAATGGTACACATGAGTTATTTGAAAGGCTATTATGGAGTGATGGTCTAGATTATTTTGATAAGGGCAGGATGTTTTATTAAAGTCGTCCTTTGTTTTGCTAGCATACTCGCCATCCTTGAGTCAATACGTTAATGTTATCTTTGTATAAAAACAAAAAAAGCCTCACAAATGTGAAGCTTTACTTGCGGACTGGACGGGACTCGAACCCGCGACCTCCGCCGTGACAGGGCGGCATTCTAA
>CAIWHI010000045.1 GCA_903912435.1 uncultured Bacteroidota bacterium
ATGATAGTATTGTGGTGGTTGAAAATATTGAGCGCTGGATGCTACAGGGGCATACAAGAATGGAGGCTACCTTGATGGCTACCAAGCAAATAGGCCTGGCGGTGGTAGGATGTACTGCCGCATTAATAATAGCCTTTATGCCGCTTGTATTTCTACCCGAGGGTTCAGGTGATTTCATACGTGGGCTTCCTATGGCGGTGATATTCAGTGTATTAGCATCTATGGTTGTTTCATTAACAATTATACCCTTCCTGGCTAGCCGATTATTAAAGGAGCATACCGGACATCCAGATGGGAATATTTTTATGCGGGCTTTGAAGAAAATCATACATGGCAGTTATTCTAAGGTATTGGATAAGGCATTGGCCCGCCCATGGTTAACCTTATCTGTTGCAGTGATGATTTTTGCAGGGGCTATATATCTGTTCAAGGTGGTAGGATTTAGTTTGTTCCCTGCATCAGAGAAACCTCAGTTTATGGTAAATATCACTACCCCACCCCAATCAAGCCTGGCCTATACAGATAGTGTATCGAAGAAAATAGAGGCCGAATTACAAAAGGAGCCAAGTGTGAAATATGTAGCTGCCAATATTGGCAAGGGCAATCCACGCATATATTATAATGTAGTGCAGGAAAATGAACGTTCGGATTATTCGCAATTGTGGGTACAACTGAAAGAGGATACAAGGCCAGATGATAAACTGGCACTTATAGAAAAGCTCCGCCAAAAGTGGACTCCTTACCCAAATGCCAAAGTTGAGGTGAAGAATTTCGAGCAGGGTCCTCCTATAGTGGCACCTATAGAAGTGCGTTTGTTTGGTGATAATCTGGACACTTTGCGTGGCCTGGCCTTTAAGGTAGAGGAAATGCTCAAAAAAACTGATGGTACAATCTATGTATCAAATCCGGTGAGCATTCTGAAATCTGATATACGCATCCATATAAATAAGGAAAAGTCGCAGATGCTGGGCGTGCCTATCATAAATATAGACCGCACTGTAAGGATGGCTATTGCAGGCCTTAATGCAGGTGAATATTCTGATGATAATGGCAATGACTATGATGTACTGGTTACACGGTCGAAAGAAGGAAAGCCATCACTAGATGACTTGAAAAATCTCTATATTAATAACAATGCAGGCAGTGCTGTCCCTCTTAGCCAGGTGGCTGATATGGGTTTGGAAACATCACCTGTTACCATCAATCATGATGATAAGCGCAGGGTGGTATCGGTAAAAGCCTTCCTTAAAAAAGGAGTATTGGTGGATAATGCCCTCAATGATGTAATAACCAAAATGGATAAGGCCAACCTACCTGATGGTTATACCTATGAAATGGGCGGTGAGGTAGAATCACGCAAGGAGTCATTTGGAGGGTTTACAACCATCATTATTGTGACAGTATTCCTGTTTATTGCGGTGCTCATACTTGAGTTTAAAACCTTTAAGAGTACCCTGATAGTACTATCGGTAATACCCTTAGGAATAGTAGGTGCAGCAGTAGGCTTATGGCTTACTGGCAATACCTTGTCTTTCGTTGCTATTATAGGTTTGATAGCCCTTGCAGGTATTGAGGTGAAAAATACCATACTGTTGGTTGACTTTACCAACCAGCTTAGGGAACAAGGTCGAAGCTTAAAGGATGCGATAAGAGAGGCTGGCGAAATAAGGTTCCTACCTATAGTGCTAACCTCGCTTACAGCAATTGGAGGATTAATGCCTATTGCATTATCTACCAACCCATTAATATCTCCATTGGCAATAGTATTGATAGGCGGCTTAATTAGTTCTACCCTACTATCACGTATAGTTACCCCGGTGGTTTATGAGTTAATGCCACCTAAAATAGAGGTGAAGGAATTGCACTTGGGAGAGTAAGAATATATTAATTGAACAAGCATTGCCATACCCGCAAAGTATGGCAATGTTCGTTTAAAGATGTTTGATGTGATCTTGTATATATTATTTGTTTTTACCCTGTATTTCTCTAAATTTGAAATTCTATAATTTGAACATAAAAATATATTCCTTAAAAAAACAAAAACATGAGAAAATCAATAATATTACTTGGCATTATCTTATTATCAGTTTTAAATAATGGCTATGGGCAAATGACCCTTGCGACTAATTTACCTACTTCTTACTTCGAACTTACCGAAATTGTAAATCTTAGTAGGTCCGGTAAAAAGATAATGACAGTGAGAGACCAGAGTTCTATAAATCTTGCTGACACTTTATTTTTTTACAATCTTGATTATAGCTTTTGGAAATCAATGCCATGCCCAGCCCAGCCTGGTTATAGTGGTTATTTTACATTTTATTATTTTGTAGGTCAATCTCCAGGTATATTTTACCCATCTGAAACACTGTTTAACTTAGATACATTATTAGAGGTAGCGATATTGTAATATGCAAAATACGACTGGATTAGATACCATTTATATCATCAATGAGAGAGGAATCTTAACAGACTCAATTAATAATATTTACCAATATTCAAGTGAGCGTTTCAAGGTTTTTGAAGGCAACCATGGTGAGTTTAAAGCTATTGTCTCTACTACAGCAGGAATGAGTATATATAAGCTACCAGGCACCATTCCATGCAATTCATGTTATGACCCATTAGGGCTTGCTAAAAATGATGATAACAATAAGGCTAATAAGATTGAATCACTACCCATACCTAATCCATCTAAAGACGAGGTTAAAATAACATTTACCCTGCCTGATGGTGTTGCGAAGGCAAATTTAAGCATCTATACCACTAATGGTCAATTAGTGAAAACCAACGATGTAGATAACCGTTTTGGTTTTATTTTGCTGGATAATTCGGCACTGCCTTCTGGTCTGTATTTCTACAATATTGAGGTAAATGGGTTTGTTTCATCATCACAGAAGATTGTGGTGGTGAAGTAAGGAATTAGGAAATTTATATAATTCGTATCTGGTAGTAGGTCATCTTTGCCTTTTAGGTAAAGTGATTTTGGCTAAAGCCTATTAATTTTATTCATATACCCCGGCCTGAAGGCTGGGGCTAATAAAAGTGATTAATATTTTAGAATGCTGGTCATTATAACCAATACAAGCGGTCTGGAGTTCTATTTTACTTCCACCATATATTCATCCTCAAGGATTCTCTGAAAATCCTTAACCCATGGGCGGGTATGATAGAAGGTAATTTTTGTTTTGCCTTTTGCAATACCTTTTATGGTGTAGGGCATTGATACTTCACCGCCGATTGAGTGGTCGTCGGGAATAATTCCGTCTTTACCTTTTATTGCTACAATACCCGGATTGTCACATTCATAATTAAGTACCAACCCCATAGCTCCTTTGCCATGCACTGTTATATCTTTTTCCCCATTGAGCACTAAATCTATCGATTTCATAAACTTATTTTTTAAACCCAATCCAGGCACAATAAAAAACTGCCTGAACACTATATAAAGTTAGTATATAATTTTCATAATACCGGTGATAAAAATCAAGGGTATTTTACAAACAAAAATGGCTCCAGATATTG
>CAIWHI010000046.1 GCA_903912435.1 uncultured Bacteroidota bacterium
AAGCCGTTCAGGAGCCAATCAGGCCACTATACCGTGAAGCAATGCGTGGCGAGCGCCAGCTTAGCGAAGACGAGTTGGAAGAAAAGCGCAGATTCGAAGAGCAGAAAAAAGCCCTCGAAGACCGTGCAGAGCGCCTCCGCCGTATGAGCTTTAATATCAAGGGTACAGAAAGCAACGACGAAATGGAAGCCGTTCCTGCTTATATGCGTAAAAATATGAAACTGGATAATTCAGTAGCCTCTACCGAAAATTATTACAGTGCATATACCGTAGGCAGCAACGACCCAAGGAATAATTCACAATCAACCATCCAGACCAAAAACACATTTCTAGACGGCAAAAAGCCCGATTGATAAATTTGTCTCTTTTGTTTGTTATACACGCTCCCGTTTTCCAACGGGAGCTTTTTTTTGTGGGGAATATACAGGGCATTGTATATATGAACATCCTACCATTGAAATAGTTCGTAACCAAGAAACTCAGTAAAGTGAATAAGCCAAATAATCGTGAAGCGGCCATTCCCCCTTTGTGCAAAGGCTTTGAGCGTAGGGAAGGGGGTTAGGGGGATGTTATTTCAAAAAAATGATGACTCTTTATTAGGAATGGGAGACGTTTGGAAATAGCCCCCTACTTCCTCTCTGTAAACACAAATGAATCCTCTCCTCCCGTCAGTTTACCAAGCATAAAGGTGCCTTTCACATCATTTTCAGAATGTACAAAAATTAGCAGCACCCCCTTACGTTTTTTATCTTTATTATCCCTTAGTTCATAGGTATAGGTTCTGGTTTCGCGGGGTTTGCCCTTCTTCCTTATTTTGGTACTACATAAGCGCACCACTTTCAGGTGGTGAGTATATGGGCCGGTAATGGTTATTTCATTTTTTACCGAATCAATATCCAATTCCCCGTCTATCTTTTGCACTCCCATTGACTTGCCCCATTCCTGCGAAATCACCTCCACAATTTTGGCCTTGAAATGCTGCGCCCAAGCATTATATCCCAGGAAAACGAACATAACAAATAGGAGATATTTTTTCATCCGCTAGTTACATTATAAAATACCAAATCTTCTACTCATACCTTAGCGCCACAATCGGGTCGAGCTTAGAGGCTTTAATAGCAGGATAGATACCAGATATTACCCCAACTATAGTACAAGTAGTAACTCCCATTATTATCCAGAACCAGGGTACAATAAACCCTATCTGGAATAGCAGGCCCAGTAGATTGCCCAGGCATATACCCAGAAAAATCCCTACAAAACCACCTATAAGACTAATTAGTATTGACTCGGTAAGAAACTGGTTTTTGATACTTGATGAGCGTGCACCCAGTGCCTTGCTCACCCCTATCTCCCGTGTGCGCTCAGCTACCGATACCAGCATTATATTCATCAATCCAATCAAAGAACCTAAGAGGGTGATGATGGCAATAATCATTGCAGCTACCCTGATATATTTCATCAGGTCGAGCAGAATAGTAACCAGTTCATTGTTTTGCGTTACTGTAAAATTATTGGTCGTACCTAATGGTTGTTTCCTGATTACCCTAAACAGCCCTTCAGCCTCTTCTGAGGCTATGTCCTTTAGTTTCACATTGGGTACCATCACAGTTATCAGGTAGCTGTTACCACCACCATACATGGCTCGGGCAGTATTTATAGGGATCAATATCTGGTTATCGGCATCCATCACCATACTGCCACCTTTGGCTTCCATTATGCCTATAATCCGGCACTTCACGTCACCAATCGATATTACCTCATTTATAGCAGCCTTTATATTGCGCTTAAACAGCTTCTTGGCTACCCCTACTCCCATGATGCAACAATAGGTACCAGATGAAATTTCAGCCGATGAAAAATTCCTGCCCTCATCAATCTTGGTATCGGTCACATTAAGGTAGGTTTCATCCACACCTGTTACACTTACATTGGGATTGGTTTTTTCTGATTGCCAATGTATAGTTACCTTTTTAGGTATAGAAACCGAAAGGCCCACCGTACCCGGAAAATGAAACCGGTCACGGAAAGCCCGAGCCTCATCATAGGTTATAGATTTACCTTCTGTAACACTAATATGCATCCCCCCCTTACTACCCCGCCTCTTTTGTTTGATGACATCGCTGGTTATGGAAAAGGTATTTGACCCCATACTACTAAAGTTGGAAGTGACACCGGCCTTCATTACCTCAATTGCTGTCAATATCCCTACCAATACCATAATTCCAAGGCCAATAATGGCAATGGTGAGTACCGACCGCAACTTATTAGTACGGATGGCGCGCCAGGCAAGCGTGATGTTGAATAAAAAGGCAAAATTCAAAATGTAAAAATTAAAGAGAAAAAGTTAAAAGTCAAAACGGGTATCAGGATAATAGTTTACTGAATCGGCAATAAACTAATAACTACTTCTTCTCAAAGCGACTGATGGAAATGTCCTCGCCCTTCATGCCAATGGCTTTGAGAAAATAAGTTCCGGTAACAAGCGGTGCAATATTAAACTGTATCACATTCTTTCCTTCATTACAATATTGGTCGGTAAGCTTATCTACCACCCTTCCCTGCATATCATAAATCATAAAGCTAAATACCTGCTCACTACCTACTGTAAACTGGAAGTTTACAAATTGCCATGCCGGATTAGGGTAAGCCTTTGCTTGTTCATCTGCTGGTGCTGACACCTGAGGTATAGCCAATTGGTAAGGAGATACTATGCGGGCCATATAATTACCATATTGGCGGCCTTTGTGGCCAAATATCCCTTCGGCCCATACAGCTCCAAGGCTTGTCCAGTCGGGAGTATTACCACTGTAATCCCCCCACCTTTGTTCCTTGCCGCTAAGTTGATATATTGTAGTATCTCCCTTGTGAATAATCAGCATATCGGAGAAATTGCCGGCATCGCAAAGAACGGCTCCAAAACCGGGAAATGTATGTGGTCCTGAATAATTAAAACTAATGATTGACTGGTTACTACCCGAAAAATTACCTGAGTAAGAAATATTAGGATAGCCCATATCCAGGGTATCTATACTAAAAATACTGCCTGTAAATGAGGGCGCAGTCCTGAAATTGCTAATTACACCATGAAAAACTGCGGCATTACCATTAGCAGGGTTTACCGATGTATTCACGAATTGTATTTCATTACCCTCAATAAATCCACCCAATACACGGGCATCGTTTGTGGCCAATGATAGTGATGTGTCGGTCTGGCGTGCGTCAGGTGGTGCCCCATAAGAACCAGAAGTGGCCTTTACTGCTGTAACTGTAAGTACTGAATCAACACTACCTATTGTATCTGGAACACGCACAATAAACACAGAATCACTATTTACGGCAAAGTTCCGGTTCGACAAGAAATACTGGTCAGGACCCAATTGGCTATCTCCGGGATTGAGTGGATACAGACACCTTAGTGGCTGGTTATTATACATAATACTATCCCAAATCTGATAATTGAGTGAGGTATCCCCATTATAGCCATCCTGCTTCCGAACCTGGTAAATGAGTGTTTGCTGGAAACCCAGTTGCCAACTGGTATTGTACTTTAGCTTATTACCCGTAAAAAACAATTCGTTTTTGGTAACTGATAGAGCCGGGTAATCGAACCATGTAGTATCATTGCTAAAATTACCATATAACTTATAAAAATTCCAGGCACCAGTAGGATCGTTAGTTTGTGAAAAACCCAGCACTACCCAGTTATTCCCATTTGTGCCATTAAGTATTATGGTAATAAAGCGATCAGCCCCAGGGTCATATACCACCTTAGGGTCGTATTTATAATTACCAGTAAACCTGATGGTATTATTTAGTCCAACGGCAGCACTGAACGCCTGCAAGCTTTTTCTCTGCAAATAAGCACCCGTGGTAGCGTCATGAACCACAATATTCGAGTTCATCACGTTTACTGCCTTATTATTCCTGTTTACAGAACTGCAATTATCCGGAGGAATACCGGAAAAACTATCTGCTACGAAATTAGTACCCAATACCGGTGTTTGAACAGTGGAACTGGTTTTTTTGCCCACCATGCTCACCTTATATGGGTATTGTGCCCTAACCAGCTTTTTTATTTCCTTCAGTTCTTCCTGCCCTGTTACAGCATCGGGTTCAGGCATTTCAACACCTGAAACATTTACATTGTATTT
Source organism: uncultured Bacteroidota bacterium (assembly GCA_903912435.1). GTDB lineage: Bacteria > Bacteroidota > Bacteroidia > Chitinophagales > Chitinophagaceae > Nemorincola. The sequence goes on from CAIWHI010000046.1 coordinate 4,155, forward strand.
GTCATCAACCTGACTTAGTACCACCTTACCTGCAAGTGGTGTGGTGAATTTGTGAGCCCTTGCATGCTGGGCAATAACACTATGCCCTAAGCCAATAAACAATAGAGAGAAAAGAATTAGAAACCGCATGGCCAATATTTGTATAAAATTACATAATTCAAGCGAATTTTTGATAAGGTAAAAGGTAAAAGTAAAAAGTTATAACACTATTTAAAAGCAAAAGGTAAAAGTGAAAAGGTAAAACACTTGCTTTAAGGGAAAAGGGAAAACACTATTTAAAAGCAAAAGGTAAACCCTGATAAGATACAAAAAATCCATGTAAGAGCGCAAAGAAAGATCTCTAAATACAAAGTAATGATACCAGTATGGAATATTTGAAGTGATTCAATTTCAATAAACTATCATTGTATGTTGCCCTAAAAGGGCTAAATGTACTAGCCCGGGGAATCGTACTGAAAGGTAATGATAGTAAGCGTCTAAGCCCAGCAAGAGCGAGATTTTACAGTATTATTTAGCAACAGAAAATTTAAAAACTATTGATGACCGGTTTTTATCAATTCCTGCAACCTTTTTTCAATATCAGCGCCATGTAGATTTTTGGCTATGATATTACCCCGTGGGTCAATAAGGAAATTGGTAGGGATAGAATTTACATTATAAGACTGGGCACCAGCGCACGACCACCTCTTAAAGTCGGTAATATGCGTCCAGTTTAATTTATCGTCCTTTATAGCCTTTAGCCACTCTTCTTTATTCTCATCAAGTGAAACGCCTAAAATGGTAAAGTTCTTGTCCTTGAATTTCTCGTAAGCAGCTACTACATACGGATTATCCTCCCTGCAAGGGTGGCACCAGGAAGCCCAGAAATCGAGCAATACATATTTACCTCTGAATGAAGTTAGGGTAACAATCTTTCCATCAGCATCAGGAAGGGAAACTTCCGGAGCTTGGGCTCCTACCTCAGCAGCTAGTGGACTAGCTCCACCACCTTGTTTTGCCATTGCCGCAGCCTTCATATTGTACTCAGCAAAGTCTTTAGTCATTTTCGCAGATGGGAATCGCTTACCTAAACTCTGTGTAAATGACCCTAGAAATACCCCTTCTTTCCCTGGCTTCAGCATCATTGCTGCAAATATTGCATTGGGTTCATATGGAGTAGTATCAGCAAAGTTCTCTACATAGGTGGTAAAATGCTGGTTCATATCCTGGAAATCACGGGTAGCATTAGCCATAATGCTATCATTACCACGTGCTTTAAGAGAATCAAATACAATAAACATGGTATTAATATCGCACCTGTATTCCCTTATTGCGCCTAAAAAATTCTTTAAGTTTTCGGTAGCCGGACTTCCTACTACCGTATATGCTTCAAGGGTATTCCAGTTGCTCTTAATATTCACGTTACCCTTGTCAATAGAAAGAAGGATAAATCTGTTAGTAGTGAAATGAAGTCTGTATATTCCCGGTTCAGGGGCAATACCGGACAATTCAAAATGACCATCCTTGTTCGAATGAACCGAATCCACAACAGAAATAATATCATTGAAATTCAACTGTTCCAGAATCACAGTTTGCTCAGGCAATCCGGCAATATTACCTATAATAGTGAATTTGTTGGTACCACTGCTACATGCTGCCAACCCGGATACTACAATAAGAAAAGAGAGTAAATGTTTTATATTCATCCGGGGTATTTTACGTTATTATATTTTTATAACCCAAAATTAAACAATCAAACGTCAAGAAATGCCTAAAATTTACCCCTGAATTGTTAAGGATTTTATATCCATTTGGATTTTCACAGAATTTTACTTTATTTATCTCCAAGCATTTATTCAAGCTAGATGCTTGTAAAAACAGAGTGTAAACCGGGTGGTGAAAAAAGTAGGGATAAAAGGGTAAACTACACCATTTGTCTCGCTTTCAATTCCAAATACTTATTAATTACATCCACAGTTAGGTTCTGGGGGGTAGTAAGAATTGACAAAATACCATGCCGCCTTAGTTCCTTTACAATTAACCTTTTCTCCAAATCAAACTGATCAGCAATGGTTTTGATGTAGATACCCTCAATATTATCAGGATTAGAATCATGAATTTCATTGAGTAGAGTATTCTGGAAGAAAATTACGCATACCAAGTGACGCTGGGCAATTTTCCTCAAAAACGCCAATTGTCGTTCCATACTTGAGTAGGTCTCGAAATTGGTAAACAATAAAATAAGACTACGTTGTGTTATGCCTCTATGTATAGTACTCCAAACTGCTTCGTAATCACTTTCCTTAAACTCAGTATGTTGTTTATATAAGGTCTCTAAAATACGGTGCATCTGGTCGTTCCTTCGGTCAGCAGCTACTATGTCATTCACCTTATTGGAGAAGGTAATTAAGCCTGCCTTATCCTGTTTCAGAAGGGCTACATTGAGCATTGCCAAACAGGCATTTATAGAATGGTCAAGTAGCGTCATGCCTTCGAAAGGCATTTTCATATTACGACCCTTGTCTACCAAACAATAGATTAATTGTTGACGGGCATCAGTAAAGGTGTTCACCATTAGATTACTACTCCTGGCTGTGGCTTTCCAGTTTATAGTTCTTACATCATCACCTTGAACATAGTCCTTAATTTTTTCAAATTCCAGGCTATGCCCCAACCTTCTTATCTTCTTTACTCCAGATACCGATAAATCACTTGCAGCCATCAATTGGTATTTTCTCAATTGTTGAAATGCAGGGTAAACTTTTACAGATGCGGTAGAAGCTATTTCTAGCCTTCTTTTCAATAATTGCAAAGGACTTGATATATAGCAATATAGATTACCAAATTCAAATTCACCACGTGTTACAGGCCTTAAGTTATATGTTGCGGTTTTCTTAGACTTATAGTCAACCTCTAATGGTAAATCAAAATTCCTCACCTGTAATTGGCGGGGTAATTCATCAATAAGCCTTGCATAAATCTTAAACGGGAAATTATTATTGAGGTTAATTGTTATGGTATTTGAATCACCAATACTAAACCTGGCAGGCATATTTCTGGTACCATTTAAACCACCCCTCACAAGGAATAATAATACATAATCGACCAAAGTGAACAAGAAGATACTAACTACAAAAGCTAGTACAGGTTTAAACAGAATAGGAATAAAAAACGAAACAAATAGTAATATTATAGCCGCTACTAATAACAGGAACCACCTGGTATTGATAAATAAGGCACCGATATATTTATTATAGAAGTTCACGAAATCAAATGAAATAAATTGCAGCCAACTATTAAGGCGTAGGCATTCAATGAATATTGTAAAAGTATGTTTTTTAGCAAATACTAAAAGCCATGGGCAAAAAAAAGAGTATCCAATAGGATACTCTAATCTATAAAACTTTATGCTCCTTGATAGATTACAAGGTATAATAACTTGAATTCAGTTCAGAATTTGCCTTCTCGGCTATTTCAATAACCTTGAAACTAGATAATGGTTCACCAGCATCTTTACCTACGGCAGTTGTATGTTCAAAATGTGCGGATGGCTTCTTATCGTTAGTAACAACTGTCCAACCATCTTTAAGGGTATAGACCTCTTTCTTACCCAGGTTAATCATCGGCTCAATAGCTAATACCATGCCTGTTTTCAACCTCTTACCATCACCACGCTTCCCATAATTAGGTACTTGTGGGTCTTCGTGCAGGTTACGACCCACGCCATGACCTACCAACTCCCTAACAACACCGTATCCGTTCTCTTTGAAAGTATAATTTTCAACAGCAAAAGAAATATCACCAACACGATTATTATCCTTAGCCTGGGCTACACCGCGGTATACCGATTCTTTTGTTACCTGAAGCAATTTGATAACTTCTGGTTTTAAATTACCTATACCAAATGTATAAGCACTATCACCGTGGTAACCATTTTTATAAAAACCACAATCTACCGAAATGATATCACCATCCTTCAATTCGTAGCTACTTGGGAAGCCATGAACTACAACTTCATTTACTGAAATACAAAGGGAAAAAGGGAAACCATTATAGCCTTTGAAAGAAGGTACACCACCATTATCACGGATAAAGGTTTCAGCCATCTTATCTATTGATAAAGTTGTGATACCGGGCTTTAATAATTTTGCCACCTCGGTTAAGGTGGCAGAAACCATTAATGCACTTTTACGAATTATTTCAATCTCTTCTTTACTGCGTATGTAAATCATTCTTTTTTGGAAATGTTATACAAAAGCCGAAACCGGAAACTATTAAGCGTTTACGCCTCTTGTAGTAGCTGCACCCGGAGTGGCAACTGTGCGACCAGTGATACGACCTGTTTTCATCAAACCATCGTAGTGGTTCATTAATAAATAACTTTCAACCTGCTGAAGTGTATCCAATATTACACCAACACCAATCAGCATTGAAGTACCACCGAAGAATGATGCGAAACCACTTGTAACGTTCAACAAAGAAGCTATACCTGGAAGGATACCTGCTGCTGCAAGGAAACACGCACCTGGCAAAGTAATACGATCCATAATAGTAGCGATATAGTCAGCAGTTGGTTCACCTGGTTTAACACCTGGGATAAAACTGTTGTTACGCTTCAAGTTATCTGCCATTTCTGTTGGGTTGAAAATCAACGCTGTGTAGAAATAAGTGAAAGCAATAACCAGAATAGCATAGATCAAATTATACAATGCAGATTTGTTATCAGATAATGCGTGGAAGAACCCTTGTGCTTTATCATTTGTAGCAAAACCAGTAAAAATGGTAGGAATGAACATCATTGCCTGAGCAAAGATGATTGGCATAACACCAGCAGAGTTAACTTTCAATGGAATGAAATCACGTGAACCGCTTACTTCTTTAGCAGCATTTGTACTACCAATTATCCTACGTGCGTAGTTCAATGGAATTTTACGAACACCCTGAGTCAATAAGATAAGACCTATAATAACTGCAATGAATATAGCTAATTCAATAAGGAATATCAATAAACCACCGCCACCATTAGCATTCTGAGAAGCGAACTCCTGATAGATTGCATTAGGGAAACGAGCCAGGATACCCACCATGATGATTAATGATGTACCATTACCAATACCACGATCTGTAATCTTTTCACCTAACCACATTACGAATAATGTACCTGCTGTAAGAACAACGATTGTTGACATCCAGAACATGAAAGGAGAATAGTCAAGTGCTAAAGCACCCGCATACTGAGGAGAACGCAAATAAGCAACGTATGCACTAGCCTGGAAGGCTGTTACGATAACTGTAAGGTAGCGGGTATAAGTAGTAATCTTCCTGCGTCCGCTATCTTCCTTCTGTAATTTAGCAACCTGAGGTATAACGATACCAGCAAGCTGCATAAAGATGGAAGCAGAGATATAAGGCATTACACCTAATGCAAAAATGGAAGCACGACTAAACGCACCACCTGCAAACATGTTTAAGATGCCTAGTATGCCACCAGGACCATTTGTGTCACCTAATCTAGCAGGGTTTATACCTGGCAAAGCTACATAGCAACCTACACGGTATACCAGTACAAGTACAATGGTATAAACAATGCGTTTGCGCAGTTCGTCAATGCTCCAGATATTCTTCAGTTTATCAATAAATTTCTTCACAGGATCTGTTGTTAATCGTTTGAAATGCGAATAAACGATAAAAGACGCATTTCTCCAAAAAATACGTCTTTTAACTTAAATTATTGTGATTGTTGCTCCTGCAGCAGCAATTAATTCCTTTGCTTTAGCACTTGCAGCATTTACTTTGAATGGTATTGTTGATTTTAATTCACCATTAGCCAAAACCTTTACAAGGTCTGTACGGTTGATTAAACCATTGATATATAATATTTCAGGAGAAAACTCTGGAAGACCATATTTCTCAACCAAAAGATCGATTTGACCTAAGTTGAATACTTTATACTCTACACGGAATGGATTAATAAATCCACGTTTTGGCATCCTACGCTGTATTGGCATCTGGCCACCTTCATGTCCTCTTTTAGACTGGTAACCAGTACGAGCCTGTTGACCCTTACCACCTTTGGTTGCTGTTCCACCATGTCCGCTACCTTCACCACGGCCAATACGTTTTCCTTTCTTTACTGAACCTTCTGCAGGTTTTAGATTGTGTAAATTCATTTTCTACAATTTTTGAACTTGCGCGGAATGTATAACCGCTCGCAAATTAGTTAAAAAATATTTGTACCGCTTAGTGCGGTACAATAATCAAGCTATAATTAAGCTACTTCCTCAACCTTTACCAGGTGATTTACAGCCCTTACCATACCCAATATCTGTGGAGTTGCCTCAACTTCTACTGAATAATGCATTTTTTTAAGGCCCAACGCTTTAAGGGTGCGTTTTTGGCGCTCCATGCGGTCGATGCCGCTCTTCACCTGGGTAATTTTTATTTTAGACATTTTACTGTTTTTAAACTAAATTATGATTCACAATTAAGGGTAAGCCTAAAGAGCAAATGCTCCTGGCACTTACTCTACCGGTGTTATCCGTTAAATACTTTCTTAAGGCTGATATTGCGTTGTTTAGCTACCTGAATTGGCTCGCGCAACATTGCAAGTGCAGTAAAGGTAGCTTTAACCACGTTATGTGGGTTAGCAGAACCTAATGACTTAGAAAGCACGTCGGTGATACCTGCTGCTTCAAGAACGGCACGCATACTACCCCCGGCGATAACACCAGTACCGTGAGCGGCTGGTTTTATCAACACTTTAGCGGCGCCTTCCTTAGCAAACTGTTCGTGTGGAATTGTACCATGCATTACCGGAACCTTAATAAGATTCTTCTTTGCATCATCAATACCCTTAGTGATGGCTTCCTGCACTTCCTTAGCTTTACCAAGACCGTGTCCTACAACACCACTTCCGTTACCAACAACCACAAGAGCTGAGAAACTGAATGCACGACCACCTTTTGTAGTCTTTACAACACGGTTGATAGCTACAACTTTCTCGTGGAGTTCCAGGTCGCCGCCTTTAATACGACTGATTTGTATATTCGACATATTAATTTTATTAACCGATGCGGTACCAGGTTTATACTGGATTACCGCACCTTTTTATTGAGTATTATTTGAATAATAATGTTCGATCATTAGAATTTCAATCCACCTTCACGTGCACCATCGGCAACTGCCTTTACACGACCATGGTAAAGATAACCACCACGGTCAAATACACAGATTTCAAGTCCTAATGCTTTTGCTTTTGCAGCTACTGCTTTACCCACTAAAACTGACTTTTCAACCTTTGTACCGGTGTGTGCAGCTATATCCTTTTCACGTGAACTAGAAGATGCCAATGTAAAACCATTCTTATCATCAATTAACTGAGCGTAAATATCTGCATTACTACGGAATACTGAAAGTCTTGGTTTCACTGATGTTCCGTGAACCCTTGAACGTATGCGCCAACGTAATTTTTGACGGCGTATTACTTTTTGATCTTGTGACATGTTACCTTGTTTTACGGGCTCGCTCTTATTTAGTTGAACGGCTACCGGAGTTATTAATCCTGGCTAAACGAAATTTGAAACCATCTTTCAAAAGAACAAATTTCAAGAAACCTTTGTATTAAAATATTTATTTCACTTACTATTCGTAAACTACAAATCTTATTTACCAGCAGACTTACCAGCTTTACGGCGCACGATTTCAGTTGAGTAACGAACACCTTTACCCTTGTATGGTTCTGGTTTACGTAAGCTACGTAACTTAGCAGCAACCTGACCTAACAATTGCTTGTCAATAGACTCAAGGATAATCCTTGGGTTCTGACCTTTTTCAGCAATAGCAGAAGCTTTTACTTCAGTAGGAATTTCGAAAATGATATTGTGAGAATAACCAAGAGCCAGGTCAATCAACTGACCTGTAACAGTAGCACGATAACCAACACCGACTAATTCCATTTCACGTTTGAAACCATTGGTTGCACCTTCGATCATGTTAGCAATCAGAGAGCGATACAAACCATGTAATGCGCGATGACGGATCTGATCGGTAGGACGCTCTACAAGAATTTCTTCAGCACTGATATTGATTTTGATATCACGATCAATTGCTTGCTTTAACTGACCTTTTGGACCTTTTACAACAAACTCGTTAGTAGCTGATATTGTAGCTGTAACTCCTTTTGGTAATACTACAGGTTTTTTACCTATACGAGACATAAATTAAAAATTCTAACTGTTTAAAAATCATAGACCGTGTTCAGTCACCGTATAGAGAACTTATATTCTCGACCTATGTTGTTACTTACTTTATTAAAGCCCTTCTAATTTTTCAACCAGAAGGGATAAATTAATCTTAATAGATATTGCACATTACTTCACCGCCAACATTCTGCGTGCGAGCTTCTTTATCGGTCATTACACCTTTAGAAGTAGAAACAATAGCAATACCCAGGCCATTCTGTACACGCCTGATTTCTGCCGGTTTAGCATACTGACGTAAACCTGGACGACTAATGCGCTCCAATGATTTAATAGCTGGCTCTTTAGTTTGAGGATCATACTTCAAAGCTATTTTAATAACGCCTTGTTTGCTATCATCTTCAAATTTGTATTTCAGGATATAGCCTTTTTCATAAAGGATTTCCGTAATTCTCTTCTTAACATTTGAAGCCGGAATATCAACAATACGATGGCGGGCCATCTGAGCATTACGGATACGGGTCAGGAAGTCTGCTATTGGATCTGTTACCATATTCTTTTTTAGATTTTGTAAATAAAAATTTGTTACTAGTACCAGCTACACTTAGTAGCTGACTTTGAAACGTTTCCTCCCTCTACAATGAGGGCCTGCCAATGGGCATCATGTTACCAGCTTGCTTTACGAACACCTGGTATTTTGCCATCCAA
>CAIWHI010000047.1 GCA_903912435.1 uncultured Bacteroidota bacterium
CAATCTATTATTATGACCATAGAAAGGTGGTATTGGAGTTGAAGAAGTGAATCCTAAAAAAGAATGTTATTGAAAGCCAATTGAAACTATCAATTGGCTTTTTGATTTTTTTATGACAGGTATCACTCGCCAATCTGATAATATTTGGTAATTTTATGTTGGCGTATTAAAACCTGAGATTTTATGAGGCGTTTTGTTTCCTATCTATTGTTTATGTTGATTTCGTTGAATGCTCTACCATCTGTGGCTAAGGATAATAAGGTGGTTACAGCACATTTTACCGTAGATGGGGTTTGCGACCAGTGTAAAACCAGAATAGAAAATGCCGCGTATATAAAAGGGGTGAAATTTGCTGAATGGAGTGAGGTATCTCATGATTTGACAGTGAAGTACGACACTACAAAAACGAGTTCGGATGATATTTTGAAGCATATTGCCAAAGCAGGCCATGATGCCGGCCAATTTAAGGCACTAGATGAGGACTATAAAAAGGTGCCAAAATGTTGCAGGTATAGAGATGGTGCAAAAATGCACAGCAAATAATTTATGCAAATTATTAAAACGCTGCTATTTATTAGCTGCATGATTTTTCCGGCTTTTCTCAATGCTCAACTGACACGTACAGTAAAGGGGTTTGTTTATATTAAAGGGGATAAGGGGCAAAATGCGGTAGCAGAAGGCGCGATAGTATCGGTACCAGGAACGGGTATTGGAATGCCTATTGAGGCAGATGGACGATTTTCATTGCTATTGCCTATAGCTACCCCATCAATTGTTGTTACATATATAGGGTATCTGAATGATACTGTAGCATTATCGAAGGATACAGCAAGTATGCAGATTGTTTTACAAAAGCAAAATACGCTAAAAGAAGTAATCATACGGGATAAGCTAAGGTCGACTGAAATTAGCATGATGGACCCTATGAAAACTGAACGTATAGGCCAGCAGGAGCTATTTAAAGCGGCTTGTTGCAACCTAAGTGAGAGTTTTGAAACCACGCCATCAGTTGATGTGGCTTTTACTGATGGGGTTACAGGGTATAAACAAATTAAGTTATTGGGTTTATCTGGCCCTTATACATTGATTACCCAGGAGAACATACCCAATGTAAGGGGGCTTGCCGCTATAACCGGGCTAACGTTTACACCCGGCTCATCAATAGAAAGTATGCAACTGAGCAAGGGTACCGGTAGTGTGGTAAATGGTTTTGAAAGTGTGGCCGGACAAATAAATGTGGAACTACAAAAACCATTTAAAGGCGAAAAATGGTTCTTTAATATTTACCAGAGTACACAAGGGCGGAGTGAGGTGAATGTGAATTACAGGCACAAATTCAGTGATCAACTGGCGACAAACTTAATGGTGCATGTGAACTCGCAATGGTTGAAGAACGACCAGAATCAGGATGGGTTTGTGGATGAACCGCTGGGGCAGCAATTTAATATCGTTAACAGGTGGATCTATAATGGTAGCACAGGATGGATGGTGCAGGCAGGTATCAAGTATGTATACGCAAGTGGGGTAGGTGGTGCATGGGCTTTCAGAGATAATATGCCGCAGCTACCAGGTAATCCCTGGGGGTTTAGGTATACAACCACACGTATTGAAGATTGGGCGAAAATAGCCAAGGTATTCACGACAAGGAAAGCCACCAGTGTAGGTTTACAGTTATCTAACATTATCCATAACCAGGATGCAGATTATGGATCAAGGAACTATACCGCAACACAGAAAAGCCTATATGCCAACCTTATTTTCCAGACTTATATCAATACTACAAATCATGTTATAAAGTTTGGGGCAAGTGGGGTGGTAGATAATATGAATGAACAATTTGCCTCCACTAATTATGACCGTAAGGAGGTAACACCCGGTGTATTTACAGAATACGCCTACAATTATCTTGAAAAGTTCAATTTGGTGGCCGGGTTAAGGCTTGATAATAATAACTTGTATGGTGCATTTATCACTCCACGTTTGCACATAAGGTATGCATTGGCTAAAAAGACAGTATTAAGAGCTTCAATTGGCAGGGCGCAGAGGACTGCTAATATATTTGCTGAAAACCTGGGCTTTATGGCAGGTAACAGGCAGTTTGATATACGGAACCCTGTAAGTGGTAAGGCATATGGACTAGACCCAGAGGTAGCCTGGAATACAGGTGCCAACCTTACCCATAAGTTTAAAATTGGCCTTAGGGATGCGGTGCTTAGTTTTGATTATTATTATACATGGTTTACCAATCAGGTGGTGGTTGACCTAGAATATCCGGGGCATGTTAGTTTCTATAATCTTTATGGGCAGTCATTCGCTCATAGTTTTCAGGCGCAGTTTGATTATGAATTGATACATAACCTAAATATCAGGATGGCTTATCGCTACTACAATGTAATGACCACATACCAAAATGAAGGATTGAAAGAAAAACCTTTATTACCACCACACCGTGCATTTGCCAATGTAGATTATATGACCCGTAATAAATGGAAATTTGATTATACAGTTCAATGGGTAAGTGATCAGCGCACACCAGGTATTACCCATGACCATCCGGGATTGAATAAGGGTGGTGTAAATACCTCGCCATGGTATTTCGCGATGAATGCGCAGATGACTAAGACCTTTTCACCTATGCTTGATGTGTATCTGGGGTGTGATAATATGACCAATTACATGCAACACGATGCCATTATTGATGCCGCCAATCCTTATGCACGCGATTTTGATGCGTCTATGATATGGGGGCCACTTATGGGGCGTAATGTTTATATGGGGTTAAGGTTGAAGATGGATTAAATGAGTTGAAGCAAGTTTCTTAAGTGGATTTCGCACTACCATTAATTTAATCTTTAAAATACCTACCACCTCAGGATAATTCCAAAGGCTAAAGATTCATGCATTATTGTGGGGTGTGATATTTTATCTGTATGTGATGCCC
>CAIWHI010000048.1 GCA_903912435.1 uncultured Bacteroidota bacterium
CATAGCCGATTCATATTCATGCGGTGTAATTGGAGCGGCAGGGTTTTGGAGGTATTCTTTTACATCGTCTATGGTTGCGATTTTTGGAAATACTACATCTTCCAGATTTCCCCAAATTACTGCGGCAGGGATGACGGGAGTAGTGGGCATATTCATTTTTTGAAGAAGGGCAGCCGCCGAATCCACACCCAGGGCATTAGCTTTCCGCAGGTACATTGCAACAGTATCCTTGTCATATCTTGATGAATTCATGGATAGTTTTGCTTTCAAATAGAAGGCTTCCCCATCGCCGTACTAGCCGGTCTTAATAATATAATCAAAACATTGCGCAGCCTCCAACAACATGTTATTTTTGAGCAGCCATTTGCCATATGCCAACTTAGTCCAATAGGTTTCTTTCTTCCCGGTAGCTTTTAGCAAATCAGGGGGCAGCGAAGTTACAGTGCCTTTTTTGGCCGGCGCTTTTGTGTTGGCTGATTTCAAGCTAATGAGATAGCGCAGTGCGTAACCATCAGTAAAATCAGGATAGCGGGCTAGATATTTATTCAGTGCCGCCAGCGCCTCCACTGTTTGGCCTTTTTCTGAAAGGGATCTTACTTTCCATGTAATAGCCACCTGGTTTGCACTATCCCAAACCAGATTATTGCAATGCTGTATGCACGAATCGTATCGCCTGGTATGGAAAAGTATAGGGATTAAATAGGTATGCATGAAATTTACATCCTCTGAATGATATATGTGATGATAGGCTTGTACTTTAATCTCTTCTTTGATATATCTTTCAGCTTGCGTGAACCGGAATAATTTATATTCCACTATTGGTAGATTGTGACTGCTGATAAATGCATCCCGTTGCTCTGCACTATTATTTGGTGCTATCACTTGATCCATGGTTGCAGTATTGACTGCTGAATTACCGATATTATTGGCATAAAGCGCCTTGTACGCTAATAAAGGCTGACCGGCAGCCATATAATAGTTCGCCACATTGAGTATATTTTGTTCATTTTCAGGGGTGGTGGACTCGTAAATGTCTGTTGGGGTATGAAAATATTCGCTTTTCAATGCTCCCTCAATCCGGCGACCACGAGAGGAGGCCAGGAACTTCGTTGCTATATCCCTATGACCGGTCTCTATAAGGTCCTGCGTTACTTTTGCCATATCTCCGGAAGTGAATAGATTGCCTGTCATATAGTTCCCATTAGTGGAATCGGAGATTAAAACATCCACTTCCCTGTCATCAAGTGTTTCGAATGCACCGCGATAATAATTCAACCAAAAACGATGTTTATCTTCCTGGTTGTTAATATAACCAACAAGAACATTTAAATTGTTCTTTGCAAGTCCATAAGCAATTGAAGGCTTACAATAGGGAATAACCTTAGCCAATTGCACATTTGAAGTATATTGGGCTTTTGCAGCCTCTACTTCCTTTTTGTATCGCTCCCGGGCGGCCTGTTTTTCTTCTTCCTCTTTCTTTAATTCCTCAGGGGTTTTAGCTGCGGGTACATTTACATGTGCTGGGATAATCCTTTCCTCTTTCTTTTTTTCAATCTTGTCATGGTTTGCATGATATTCGTACACATCGTGTTTTTTACCGTAATCATCAGTTTTTGTTTTCCAGCCGCTTTGCGCAAATGCAGGTACAATTGAAGCAATTGCCAACCCGGTAAAAAGGAAAAATTGTGCTTTATTCATTTTCTTAGTATAAATATATAATAGGATATCTGTAAGACAAAACCCGGTGTAATGTACGGGTTTTGTTAACATTGTCTATTACACTTAAGTAGTATTTATAGGCTTCATCCTATAAAAATGTTCAGGGTTGTTGAAAAATGCAGTTTGGTTGCCTATATAAGCTGATACAGCAATTTTTCGAAGTGACGCAGTGGGCTGGTGATGTATTAATCTACACATTTTGCAGCCAGCAGCAGAAAAACATCCACCAATTTTTCAAATACACATTGTGATATTTGGATAACCCAACTGGGAATATTTATGTTAAGTGAAGATGATAAAATAAAGTATACCAATTTCACTAATTCTGTTCCATATTTGCGTTGTTGCAATCCCGCCCATTGGCGGGATAAATAATTCATTATTCGCAGCTTTTGCGCCTAGCATAAATGAAACATAATCATCAAACTTGATATACTTTATTTCGCCATCTTTACTAAGGTTTGTTTTATGGTTCTTATTATATTTCTACCAATTTGTATCCGTTTTTGGGTATTGCCTAGTCCCAAAAGTAGAAATCATGTAATTTTCGTACTTAATTGTGTAATTTTATATTGTTTGTTTATATGATCTTTATGGCCTACAAATAGCCAGCATTTAATAATAATTATCGCAGTAATCACTGTGCCTTTTTTATCTGCTATAAACTAAATATGCCTAAAGCAATAAAAATTACACTATGGGTCATTGGGATAATCATCTTTTTGATTTTTTCGGCTGCATTATGGCTCAATTCTCAATGGGGGCAGAACATAATTAAGGATAAGGCGGTAATTTATCTTGGCAACAAACTTAAAACTGAAGTACGTATTGGCTATCTGGGGGTTGGCTTTCCAAAATACATTGTAATTAGAGATGTACTGATAAAAGATCAGGTTAAAGATACCTTGTTAACGCTCAATGAGTTGAAGATAGACCTTAATATGTTAGCTCTAATTCACAAAAACTTGGATGTTCAACAAGTGATTATTACTGGTTTGCATGGACATATTTATCGGAACATGCCTGACACGGATTTTAACTTTGCCTATATAATCAATGCTTTTGCGGGGAATTCCCCGGTTGATACTTCAAAGAAGACAGCCACTACTGCAACACCTTTGAAGTTTGAGGTTGAGAAAGTAAGGTTGGAGAATATACATTTGAAGTATGATGATTATACAGGTGGAATACGTCTTGGACTGGATCTTGAGCATTTGAGCCTGAAAATGAAAAACCTTGACCTTGATAAAATGATCATCCATGTCCAGGACATAAAACTATCGGGATTTGTAAGTGAGTTTAATCAAGATTCATCATTTCTTCCAACTAAGCCTCCAAAGCCAGGCAAAACCGACGTGCAAATTGTAGCCGATAATGTTTCAATTGAAAAAGTTGCTTTTAAATATAATGACCATCTAAATAATCTGACGGTTGTGTTAAATCTTGGCACGCTACAATTAAAGCTCAAAAAGTTTGGGTTGGCAGATAATGTAGTGGATGTGAAGAAACTATCAGTCAACAATACTGATCTAGCATTAGTTATGGGAAAACATTCAAATGCAGTTAACTTAAAAGATACGGTTATTAATATAAATAGTTCAGATGGTTGGAATGTTAATGCGGGTGAGGTGCAATTTAAAGGGGTGAACTTCAAGATGGATAACGAGAACGCTACAAGGGTATCTAAAGGAATTGACTAATCACATCTTAACGTTTCAAACATTGCACTAAGCCTGAAGGACGCAAAATATAACCCGGATAGTTTATCAGGGAATTTGAAACAGTTTACTGCAAATGAGCAAAGTGGCGTAGTAGTAAAGGATTTGCGGACCGCATTTAGGTATAATAAGAATGGAGCTGTTTTGGATGATTTGCACCTTGAATCACCCAATAGCCTGATTCAAGACCACCTTGAGGTACATTATCAATCAATTGACTCAATAAAATCGCAATTGACGTTGATGCAACTAAACGTGAACCTGCACGATAGCAAGGTGGCGGTTAGCGATATATTGCTAATGGTACCTGATCTGGAAAAGTTGGATTTATTTCATAAAAACAGTAATGCTGTAATAAAGCTGGATGTAGCACTTTCGGGATACCTGAATGATTTAAAAATTCCACACCTATATGCCGCCGGGCTCAATAATACAGAAGTAATAATGAGTGGCTCACTAAAAGGTGTTCCTGATGTTGAAAAAATAAATTACAGTTTGAATATTGTCAAATTCCAATCTTCATCCAGAGATGTGGCCACGTTCGTACCTGATTCGGTTTTGGTGGCAATAAGTATACCTGACAATTTTGTAGTTACGGGGCAGGTTTCAGGTACAGTTAGGGACTATAACGCAAATATTAACATAGCGAGTTCAGATGGGCCTGCCTATGTAAAGGGAAACCTTTCCATTCCACAAGGTAAGGGGAGCGAAAAATATGATCTGGTTGTCAATACCTCAGACCTCAATATTGGCCATATATTCCGCCAGGATTCTATATTGGGTGCGTTAAGTGCCCATATGGTTGCAAAGGGTACAGGGTTTGATCCGCAATCTATGGCAACAAGTATTGATGGGAGTATTACTACTGCCTTTATAAAAGGCTACCGTTATCATGATATCAATCTTTATGGTAAGGTTGCTTCAAAACAAGGTGATATTGATATGAGGTGCGCCGACCCTAATGTGCGTTTGCAATTAACAGGTCATGGTGATTTCACAAACAAATACCCAGCCGTAAAAGCTGATATTCATATAGATAGCCTGGACTTACAGGCA
>CAIWHI010000049.1 GCA_903912435.1 uncultured Bacteroidota bacterium
ACCCTATCCCAACTTTATAAATCCTATTTCAGGGCAGGGTGTAAGTATAACCTACTACCCTCCACCATCACCGATAATGAATCAATCAATTCTAATTCAAACTTCATCCTCCTGATGAAAGACCAACCAGAATATTAAAAGGGGTACTGAACCAGTACCCCCAATAATCATTAACCATTTACAATTAACTATTAGGAATTAAGTACCCTATCCCCACTCTGCCTTTCTACCATCCATCCAGGATATTCTTTATTCAAAGCACTTACATCATCCAACATTTTCAATTCATCAGCACTTAAGGTGATGCTAACTGACTGTATATTATCATTCAATTGTTCAATAGTCTTTGCACCAATAATGGTACTAGTAACCCCGGCCTGATGCCTCACCCATGCCAATGCTATCTGCGCTACAGAAACCTGATGGTTCTGGGCTACTACTTCCAATACATCAATGATGTCAAAAGCCTTAGGCTTGTCTATTGGTGGAAAGTCGAAATTATCTCTTCTGCCACCCGACTTTTGGTTGTCTCGGGTATATTTTCCCGACATAAACCCACCTGCAAGCGGGCTCCAGGGCATAATAGCTAGCTTCTGATCCAGGGCCATAGGTACTATTTCCCTTTCAATATCCCTACCGGCTATTGAGTAGAAATACTGAAGGCCCTCAAATTTATTCCAGCCATTTTGGGCTGCTATTCCATGGGCCTTCATCACCATCCAGGCAGGCCAATTACAAACAGATATATAGCTTACTTTACCGGCAGCTACCACATCATGCAGCGCATGCATGGTTTGTTCCACCGGTGTGAAAGGGTCTACACCATGCACATATAAAACATCTACATGGTCCATTTGTAATCTTTCCAGACTTTCATCTACCGATTGCATAATGTGGTAACGGGACAGACCAACATTGTTTTGTCCGGCACCCATCCTACCTCTTACTTTGGTAGCAATTACCAGTTCATTGCGCTTGATTCCCAGATCTTTAATTGCCTTTCCCAGTAATTTTTCTGATTCACCATAAGAGTAAATATTCGCGGTATCAATAAAGTTAATTCCACCATCTACTGCTCCTTTTATCAAGGCTGTTGCATCATCTTGCCCCAAGACGCCAATTGCTTTCCAGTAGCCCTCACCACCAAAGGTCATAGTGCCAAAGCATAATTCCGACACCACCATTCCTGTATTTCCAAAATAATTGTATTTCATGTTGCGTATTTTAGTGCAAATTAAACCCTGTTTTGTGGTAATAACATTGATTATGGTTATGAAATAATCAACATTTTGCGACTTTGGAATTTTGGAAAAATGATCAAAATTACTTATGTTGGATTAAGCAAAATGAGCCTGTTTCATAAACAAGCGGCCTAATTATTGGCTGTTTGGAACATTTGGGTTTATTTTGTGCAATAATCAAACAATATGAATCACGCATACATTTTCCCTGGTCAGGGAGCGCAATTCCCAGGAATGGGCAAAAGTCTTTATGAAGAAAACACCCTGGCCCGTGAATATTTTGAACAAGCCAATGAAATCCTGGGATTCCGTATCACAGATATTATGTTTAATGGCACTGAGGCAGAATTGAAACAAACAAATGTAACCCAGCCTGCTATTTTCCTGCATTCGGTTATATTATTCGAAATCA
>CAIWHI010000050.1 GCA_903912435.1 uncultured Bacteroidota bacterium
AAGTGGGTATTGTAGCGGTAAGCCCTTTCAGCCAATTCAAATTCACGCTGGTCTTCCGACAGGCTGCAAACACGCAATAGTTCGGGGTTGTTTTTCCATGGTTTGCTTAGTTCATTCCACTTTTTTACGGCACTATCCCCGCTTTCGAAATAGGTAACCGGCATAATGGTATCGCTTAACTGCCATAGAGGGTCGGTAGGAAGGTGATTGAGCCTGTAATTTTCAGGGTCTGGCATGAAATAGCCGGGCTTGTAGTTGAACTTAAATACATAATGCTTAGGGTAGCCAAGTTTCCCTTTGAAAATTTTATTCAAAAAAGTGCGCAACTTATTGTTGGCTGGACCAAGTCCACCGGCTCCCCAGGTAGGGTCGGCGAGTTCCCAGTTGCCATTAATCATTACGGCACTCCAGGCATGGCGGGGAATATATACCTTGTCGCCATTGTCGAACATCCAGTCTTTTGCATAGCCATCTATGGTCATGGCCTTTAAGCCTGCCTCACGGCACATTTCGGTGAAAAGCAATGAATAACCGCCACATACCCCTTTCCGATCTTTAAGTACCTTATCTATCTTGGGCTGTTTAATAACCCCTTTGCTAATTGCCTTAACATCGTATTTGATATTATGGGTAATCCAATTGTAGATTGCATTTGCCTTGGCCTTATCGCCTTTCAGGTCGTCGCAGAGGTAATGGGCAAGGTCACGATAGTCGCGGCACATGTCTTTGGGTGCATCAATACCTACGAGGGTGTCGGTTTGGGCAAAGGATACGGCATTAACTACTAAGATAATAAGAGTGGAAAGTATAAATTTACGCATGGAATTATGTGTATAGGTAAAGGATTGCAATAGAACTGGTGAAAGTAATTATTTTCGCTAAAATGATATAATGTAAACAGGTATTTGAAGGAGTTTTTAATGATATTTTTATTAATTGTTTGGGTAAAGTAATGGTATTATGTTGAAGATAGTAAAAGCAGGAACAGAGGATATACAAGTGATAAGAGATATAACCCAGGAGGTGTGGCCGGCTACTTACTACCCTATAGTAGGGGAGGTGCAGGTGAACTATATGCTCGACCTGTTTTATTCACCTGCCTCGCTCGAAGTCCAAATGACCACTGGTGGTAATGAATTTCTTATTTGCATGGATGATGATACGCCTGTGGGTTTTGCCGCTTTTTCGGAGGTGGCCCACGGTGTTTATAAACTGCATAAACTATATATACTCACCACTGTGCAGGGCAAGGGTGTAGGTAAATTGCTAGTAAACCATATATGCAATGATTTAAAAGGCCGTGCGGGAAATGAATTAAGGCTAAATGTAAACAGGCATAATAGCCCCGCTATTGGGTTTTATAAAAAGATGGGATTTGTAGAAATAGGGGTGGAGGATATAGAGATAGGTAATGGCTACTTTATGAATGATTTTGTGTTTAGTAGGGGGCTGTGAGATGGCGGTGATTGCCAAATGATAAGTTTGGTTTTTACATTGGATGAAGTATCAATTGGAGGCCTCACCCCGGCCCTCTGTCATTGACAAGTGTAGTTTTTTGGTACTTGTTTTGCAAAATTTAGATAGCCAATCGGAGGCCTCACCCCAGCCCTCTCCAAGGGAGAGGGTG
>CAIWHI010000051.1 GCA_903912435.1 uncultured Bacteroidota bacterium
ATCATTGGCCTGTAGTGCATTAATTCCAGCATAGGTGTTTTTAGCCCTTTCTTCATCTCCCTTGAACCTAACCAGCGAAAACTCGGTTTCAGCCATGCCGGGATTGATTTCGGTAACCTTGATGCCATAAGGCAGGAGGTCGATACGCATAGCCTGGTTAAGGGCATCAACTGCGTATTTTGTAGCGCAATACACGTTGCCATTTTTATAAACCAACTTGCCGGCAGTAGAACCAATATTGAAGATATGACCTTTGGCCTGGGCCCTCATCATTGGTGCTATTTGGCGGGTCATATACAGTAGTCCCTTTAGGTTGGTATCAATCATTATTTCCCAATCATCAATATTCCCTTCATCAATAGTGGCTAAACCCGATGCAAGGCCAGCATTATTCACCAAAATATCCAGATAAGTAACTTGTTCTTTAAGGCTATTCATGGCGTCCTCCACCTGTTTCCTATCCCTGATATCGAAGGCAAGGGTAATGACTTTTACACCATATTCCTGTTCAAGAGATGCTTTAAGTGCATCAAGCCTTTCCTGCCTGCGGCCACAGATGCAAACTGTGTACCCACCCTGTGCAAACTTTTCAGCAATTGCCTTACCAAAACCTGAAGTAGCACCTGTAATTAATATTGTCTTGCTCATGTTGACTAAATTCCCTGTAAAGATAATATGCTTTGAAGAAGTGGCAGGAGAAAATGGAAATGACCGCAATAATAATTTTAATTATTTATTGTGATTGCATAGCTCTTTACGATAGCATCCGCCCCTCCAGATTTACTACTTTTGAGTTAAGGTTAAAAGTTATTTTCCAGAAAATATGTTTTGACTTTTGAATTTTTACTTTTGAATTTGAAAATCGTGCCCGACACTCATAAACAGGTTTTTCTTACATCATCCCCTACCCGCTGGCAGCGGTTTAAGTGGACATTCAGGATAGTATTATTTATTACCCTAATCCTACTGGCTATCCTTGGCCTTGCATTAAGGAATTTGTTTACCCCAAAAATGCCACTGCTCAAAAAAGACAATGGCCAATATGTAGCATTGCTTAAGACAGGAGAGAAATCGGCCATCAATGCCATTGATAAGAAATATGAGGGTTTTGGAAAGTACATTACCGGTAAGGCAGCCCAGCTTAAACATATCAAGTATGTAAATATGGCAGACAGCCTGCACAATTTCGCTGCACCAGTAAGGGCTGCTTTTTATGATGCTAGCGATGAACAGGCTTATTTCTCGCTAAAAAATAATATCTCACACCTCAATATGCTCCTTCCCCTGTGGATGACTATTGATTCCATTGGTGATACTGCAGTAGTAAATAATGATATTAGGGGGCATGAAATAATTGCTGCTTCAGATGTGCCGGTAATAGCGGTTATCTCCAACTTTTCGGGGCTTGATTTTGATGGCAAACCCTTGCACAGGATATTGAATGATAATGACAAGAAGGAAAGACTGGTAAATGATATTATAAAAGTCATTCAGCAAAACCATTTTGCAGGTGTAAATATTGACTTTGAGGAACTCGAAGAGACCAATGATGAAACGCTGGTTTCTTTTATGAGGGAATTATATACCCGCATGCATGCGCTGAACCTGGTGGTGACACAGGATATATCACCTTTCAATTCAGACTTTAACCTTAAAGAGCTTTCCAAATACAATGACTATGTGTTTCTGATGGCTTATGACGAGCACAACAGCAGTAGTGAGCCTGGGCCGATAAGTTCGCAAAAGTATATTGAAGCGGCAATGGATGAGGCCGTAAAAGATGTGCCACTCAAAAAACTGGTACTGGCTATTGCAGGCTATGGTTATGACTGGCCAAAGGGGGATAAGGGCGAGGATGTATCTTATGCTGAAGCATTGAGTATTGCATCAGAATCGGATGGAAAAGTGGTATTTGATACCAATACCTATAACCTCAATTATAGCTATACCGATGAAAATGATGTGGAGCATACGGTTTATTTTACAGATGCAGCTACCAACTATAATACCATGCGGTTTGCTACCCAGTATGGTGTAGGTGGAGTAGCACTCTGGAAATTGGGTTCGGCTGATAACCGTTTATGGTCGTTTTACAATAAGGACCTAAGTGATGCGGCTGTGGATACTTTTCACTATGATGTGTTCAAACATATACAGAAATCGCTGGATGTAGATTATATAGGCGAGGGCGAGATACTAGACGTAATCAGCACACCTAAGCCTGGAACTATATCAACCAATGTAGATACAAGCGAGGACCTTGTGAGTAATGAAAGTTATGAAACCATGCCCTCTATTTTCGTCATCAAAAAATATGGCAAGAAGCCTAAAAAGGTGGTACTATCAT
>CAIWHI010000052.1 GCA_903912435.1 uncultured Bacteroidota bacterium
AGTATGAACCATAAGAAGTAGTACTGTCGCTTATCTGGCAGAAATAACTCCAGAATGGCACGTCATGCCACTCAAGGTCCTGGTACATCATTGGTACTACGCATATTGGGAAGTCGCCGGCAATACCACCACCTATCTGGAAGAAGCCTACACCCTTGCCCGCTGAGTTGGCCCTATACCACTCGGTAAGCCACATCATATACTCAATACCACTCTTCATGGTAGATGGAACTAATTCGCCCTTGATACAATAAGAAGCGAAAATGTTGCCCATAGTGCTGTCTTCCCATCCCGGAACGATTATTGGGATATTCCTTTCGGCAGCGGCTATCATCCAGCTATTCTTAGGGTCTATTTCATAATGTTCTTTCATTACACCACTAAGCAATAACTTGTACATATATTCGTGAGGGAAGTATCGCTCACCATTATCTTGCGCCTCTTTCCATATTTTGTAGATGTGTTTCTGAATCCTTCTGAAAGCTTCTTCTTCCGGAATACAAGTATCAGTAACGCGGTTGAAACCATGCTCCAGGAGGTCGTATTCCTGCTCAGGGGTAAGGTCGCGGTAATTAGGAACGCGCTTGTAGTGGGTATGAGCTACAAGGTTCATTATATCTTCTTCCAGGTTTGCACCGGTACAACTTATGATATCAACCTTACCTGCACGAATCATTTCGGCAAAAGAGATGCCCAGTTCGGCAGTACTCATTGCCCCTGCAAGTGAAACCAGCATTTTGCCACCCTCAAGCAGGTGTGTTTCATAGCCCTTAGCTGCATCCACCAGTGCTGCGGCATTAAAATGCCTGTAGTGGTGCATGATAAATTGTGAAATTGGTCCTTTTTCCATTATAATATTTTAGATTGTGTGCAAAGGTAATTAATCCGAATAATAACTCTATTAAGAATTGAGAGTTTTACTATGCCAAAAACATTATTTTTATCAGGTAAATATTCCACTCATGGATTTTCGCACCGACCCTTTATGGATAAGGATTGACGCCTATCAAATTGATGACCCCGAGGCTTATATTCCACTATCCAGCAAGTTGGCTAAGGAGCAGGGCTGGAGTGTGGAATTTACACAGCGGGCTTTCCTGGAGTACAAAAAGTTTATTTACCTATGTTGCATATTGCCTGGAGGCGCATCACCATCTAAAATAGTTGATGAGGTTTGGCATTTGCACCTTACCTATACCCGCGATTATTGGCGGCGTTTTTGTAAGGAAACCCTACAAAAAGACATTCACCACCACCCATCAAAAGGCGGGCCTGATGAGCAATTGAAACACGAAATCTGGTATGAAGAAACTTTAAAGCAGTATGAAGCTATTTTTGGTGAGCCGGCCCCCGCTGATATTTGGTCAACAAATGCAATCCCCAAACTGGCCGAACCAATCTATTATTCATACAATATCTTTTTTGAACCAGGTAATAAATGGAGGTATGCACTATTGATTTTACCAATAGTATTTATAGGCTTGATTTATGATCAGCCAAATCCATATAAATTATCCG
>CAIWHI010000053.1 GCA_903912435.1 uncultured Bacteroidota bacterium
ATGCACTTCAGGTTTAATGTTTAACAAGTTTATTTATTTCAAATTCATTACCAGATTATGAAGTATATACTCATTATAGCAGCATTGCTTATTAGTAATATGGGGGCTAGGGCACAGGGAGCGGCTACATTCAATGCTGGTTTTCTTGCTATTCATACAGCAGGCGATTACGGCTATTTTCCTGCCACCGACAATCAAAAGCCTGGTACATGCAGGGCTACCAAAATAGGAAAAGTAGTATCTCTTGTAGGTGTGGGCTGTATTGTAGTAGGTGGTGTGGCTCTTACCAGTGGCTGGGCCAAAAAGAATGATGATGGATATGGTACTAGCTATAAGGAAGCAACAGCAGTGGCCCTGGGTGGGCTTACCCTACTGGCTACCGGACTGGTTACCTATATGATAGGCAATGATAATGACAAACGCCGCCTTAAGAATTTTCATATAAAAGGCGATAACAAAAAGGTATCTCTGGTCTATAACTTTTAGTAGGGTTCGATGAAAGGTTTGTATTGCTCGCAATTATGAAACCAGATTTCAAAAGGATAATTATAATGTTTATAGGGGTAGTATTAATTACTACCCCTATGTATTTTGTACAAAACCATGGGTCCAATTCCATTAAGGATGATGAAAGGGTACATAGGCAATTCCTGGCAGGCCAAAAGAACCGCCAAGTTATAGATTCTATTATAAAAATAATACACACAGGTAATGTGGTATTGAGGGCCGGCATAGGCCCTGATAGCTATATGATGGCTCATATGAACCAAAAGGATAAAACTTATAGCCATTGCGGTTTGGTATCGATAGAAGGTGGGTACCCTTTTGTATATCACTGCCTGGGAGGGGAAGATAACCCCGATAATCGGCTAAGGCGGGATTCGATACAAACTTTTCTGGACCCTGAGCATAACCGAGGTATGGGGGTAGTGGAATATGATATTGACAACTTCCATCTGCGAAATTTAGTTGGAATAGTAAAAGGTTACTACTTTGCCAGGCCAAAATTTGACCTAAAATTCGACCTCGCTACAAATGACAGGTTATACTGTTCTGAATTTGTTTATAAAGCCCTTGATAGTGCTATGACAGATAGCACCTATATTGTCCCCACCATTGCAATAGGCATCAGATTTGTGGCTATCGATAACCTATATTTGAATAAACATGCCAGGGTGGTTTGTCAGTTGAAATTTGAATAGATTGAATTGAATTGCGCAATTTTAAATACATCCCCATTCACTTACACTCAAGGCTCGTCCTCCTAGAGGGAATGAAGCCGTATCTGTCAGTACCGATTTCCGCCATTAGACGGATGCTGCTTGGCGAGTTGTTGCCTGTATCGCCAATTACAAATAATCTGACCGCCCAAAGCGGTACTGACCAATTGGAATTCCTAAGTTTAAATTTCAAACATTGCCCAACTATTAATCCTCCGCTATAAAAAACTTAATAGAGGTACAACAGCCCAATATTCTTTAAATAGTAATTCCCCCATTTAGCCTTATCCTTGTAGGGGAGCGAAGGGGACAAGGGGGATGTAAATTTGCCCTATCCAAACTACACTACAAGTAGTGTATTGTCAGTCGAAAATTAAATAATATCGTAACTTCGCGTCCTAATCATTTAAGTACATGAGGAAGTTTTTGGGCACACTGTTGGTAATGTTGCTGGTACAGTCATTATTG
>CAIWHI010000054.1 GCA_903912435.1 uncultured Bacteroidota bacterium
CTTTCTAGCTCTTTTTTACTAGGATGACCAGAAACATGAACAAAATGATCACGCTCTGTCATTACATTAATACCAAGCTTTACTAAATTATTAAATACCCTGTAAATTTTCTTATCATTACCAGGAATAATTTTTGAAGAAAATATAACTGTATCTTTTGGAGATAATTTTACTGAAGAATGGGTTTTATTTGCCATTTTAGCAGTTGCTGCCATTGCCTCACCTTGGCAACCAGTAGCAATAATTAGCAATTCTTCCCTTTTGTAATTTCCCACAGCTCTTTCATCCATCAATATGTAGGATGGATTAGGTCTGTTATTCAATATAAATTTAATAGTCCTAACACTGGAGCTTATTCTATGATAAACAGATGCCCTAAACCACATACCGCAATTATCTATACTTGCATTAGCTAATGCATCAACAAATGAGACTTCTTTTCCCTGGGCATCAAAGAATTTCAGATTCATATAGGGCGAACGGTAATCATTATCGTCTAATAAGAACCAGCAGGAGAACTCATATAACTGATTATCTTCTTCTGGTGTAAAAGGAATTTCAGCTATTACACTATCGTCACCATTTATCCGTGCCATAGCACCATTACCAAAAAAGTTGACAATCTGCCTTTTATTATCTAAATGGTTGAGATAATATGGGCCTGTATTAATTACACAAGTGTCTAAGCAATGCATGTAAGTAGCAATAGTTTCCATTTTTAGTCGGCTAGCTTCATCTGCCGCCTTAATTTTATCAGGATAGCATACATATATTAGGCAATGGAATTTACGGCCAATAAACGTTGAATTTTCAATAAGATAGTCTTCATCAATACTCACCTTAGCATCTTCGAATCTGATTATCAAGAAAGGTTTATTACTTTTCAGGTCCTTAAGCATTGGCTTTTCGGCATATTCTCCGGCAGCCGTTTTTACCTGTTTTTCTGTAATTGACCACGACGTTCTTGACATCTGGACATCTACAATGGGTAAATGTAATTGGGTAGCAGCCCTTATACCATAAGACATTGACCAGCTAGGGTCACCACCTACCCACAATTTTTCTGACCCTGACACGAAAATTGGCACTAATAATATCCCCTGGAAATCGGTAGGCTTATAATGCATAGAATTCAGGTATTCATCCCATTTCATTTCGTTTTTGTTGAAAAACTCATCTGCGGTAGGTCTACCAATAGAAATAAAGCCTCTGGTATAATTAATCATACCTCCTGCATCTACAATCCATACCAGAAGAAAGAAACTGAGTAAACCATTGGCAATAATTGTTTTTTTCTGTAGTACAAGCTGTGAATACCAATTACTTACCACCAATGCTGCATAAATAGTAATAATGTAATAAAACAACCAGCTAAACCTGCCCATGGCCCTGAATTGCTTGAACAGGGAAAGGTAATTGAGCAACCACTGCATATGCCATATAAAAGGAGCCCCCATGGCTAACAACAATGCAGTAAGGGCAATAAACAACCAAACCCTGGAAAATGAATGCTCGCTGACCATAAATTGATTGCTATTCCTGCTTTTGAAGTAATAATAAACACCCAATAGAATAGATAAAAGCACTATCGAAATAACAGCAATTCCCAAATAAGTAAATCCTTCAAGCCCATCTGAAATACGGGAAAAACCTATAAGCTGATGCATGAATGACCAATAGGGAGAATTAGGCGAGGTGACAATATCCCTAATATGGGTTACACTTTCTAGAGTATTTAATGGAAAACCAGGACGATCAGTTACCGGATCGGTTATAGCAATAAAGATTTTTATGTAGGCAAACAATAATATTGCAGCCAGTAATATTGGTGTAATATGCAGTATCTTTTGCTTCATAGGCCTTTTAATGAGCAAAACGTACCAGGTACAATAAAAGGCAATCCATATAAAAATTAATGCCCCCTGGTAAAGATGCAATAGCGACATAATTGCACCCATGATAAGTATATATATAGGGTATTTCCATTTGCCCGAATTATGGAATAATATTGACCAGTAGAACAGCATAGGAATATTACATGCATATGCAAGGCCAAAATGCGACCTCACCCTCATTACCTGAGGGTCTAGTACAATAATAAGACATGATAATATAATTGCCAGAAAGGGGCGGACACCAAAATATTTCAAGATTTTCCAGGTAAACATTATGGCCAATACATAACTAAATGAGATGCAAAGGTTCATAACAGCCAAAGCCTGGTGAGCTGTTAATGGTTGGAAAAGATGTAGGAAAGTGGATAAAATGGGCTGCCCATCAGCGTAAATGATGTGCTCGCCATATGGATAGTTCATACCATCGAACCATATACCCTTACCAAAAATAGCATGATAAATGAAGGTATAATAATTCTTACCCGTATCGCCGCCCAGCTCATTCATTACATTGGCAGGGTCGGTGACATTATAGGATAATAAGAGCGCAGTGGTAAGAAAGGCAAAGATTATCGCTACAAAAAACCACAAATTAGATTGACTCCTGTTCATTGATACAATTAACCCTTAATAGGGCCTATTAACGTTTTTTACTAAAAAGTAATTTTACAAAACTCACTGATTCGGAGAACAAAATACGATAATTCATGCTCCGGAAGTGAACATTCTCGTTAAGAGATACAGGAATGGCCTTTACCCTGAATTTACTGGTAGTGAAGCAGTTGCGGATAAACTCCAGATCAAATAAATACCTGTTTACTGTAGTATTCAAAAACAGAGGTGACACCTGTTTTTGAAATCCCTTCAGGCCACATTGGGTATCAGTAATAGGCATAGAAAGAAATACCCTGATTAAGACCCTCAGATACCTTGAAATTAACCGACGAACAAAAGGCACATGCGCATAATACGCCTCATCCTTTACACCCACTGCCACATCAGCATTATTATGGGCAAGAGTTTCATGAATTTCAAGCATACTTTCTATGGTATACGGGAAATCCACATCGGTATAGACAATAATATCACCTTTGGCAACCTTTACACCCTGCCTTATAGCATAACCCTTACCCTTGTTTTCCTTGTATTGTATAATATTTACTTCTTCCAGGTTATTGCGCAGATAATCAAGTGAATCATGAGTAATTGCAACATTTTCACCATCCAACACCACTACTAATTCTGTTTCACCTGAAACCTTCCCGCTAAATAAGCGAAAAGAATTATATACCGTTTTTTCCCATCCGGGCGGTGGATTGTAACAAGGTAAAATGAGTGAAACAGTCATCAATTAGTATTAGCAACAAAAATACACGAAGATGCTAAAAAACATCCTGCCTATAGGGGGTAATTTTAATTTAGAGGTTATAAATGTATGATTGACAAGAATATCGTCAACAAACAGCAACCTCTATTTCCACCCTAATATTAAATGGATTGAAAATAGCACTTTAATGTATAACGGTAATGTAGCTCATAAATTATACAGATGGCTACTCAATATCTAAAATACCTAAACCCAAATAGCTTTTACCAGACCTACCATTCCATACCGGGGTATGCCCTTTGCATAAACTGCAAATCAGCAAGGATATATCCCAGATTTTCAGAGTGGCGACCTTCTTTACCACCCTGTTGCATCC
>CAIWHI010000055.1 GCA_903912435.1 uncultured Bacteroidota bacterium
AATAAATAAGAACGGAAAATTTATTCAGGAAAAGTTTGCCAAGAAGTACTACAGTGAGGTTTCTTTAGGAATTGATTTTACTGCGCGTGATTTGCAACGTGATTTGCAGAAAAAGGGATTACCATGGGAAATTGCCAAAGCTTTTGATGGTTCTGCGGCAGTAGGTAATTTTGTAACGCTTACCCCTGAAATGGAGATTCAAAAAATGAATTTCCAATTAAAGCTTAACGATGAAATAGTGCAGGATGGGAAAACCAGCGATATGATTTTTCATGTAGATAAGATTATTGCCTACGTATCCAGGTTTTTTACACTCAATATAGGAGATTTAGTGTTTACAGGCACACCATCAGGTGTGGGTCCGGTGAATGGTGGTGATAAACTAGAAGGTTATCTTGAGGGTAATAAGGTATTAACCGTGGAGGTGAAATAATTATTCATCATATCTAACTTTTGAAGGAAATTCTAATTCATTACTAAATATTATTGCACCTGCAGGAAATGGAAGTAAGTATTGAGCCTAGTTGGAAGGAGGAAATGAGCGAGGAGTTTTCCAAGCCCTACTTTGCCCAAATTGCAAGCTTCCTTAAAACTGAGAAAAAGGCAGGTAAAATAATTTATCCCCCAGGGCCACAAATATTTAATGCATTTCAGTATACCCCTTTCAACGAGGTTAAGGTAGTAATTATAGGTCAGGACCCTTATCATAATCCGGGTCAGGCAAATGGGCTTTGTTTTTCTGTAGCCGATAAAGTTGCTCCGCCACCTTCATTAGTAAATATATTCAAAGAACTGGTTGATGATGTGGAGGTGGCGCCACCAAAATCAGGCAATCTGGAAAAATGGGCAAGGCAGGGTGTTTTGCTGCTCAATGCCTCCCTTACTGTGGAGGAAAATAAACCTATGTCTCACAGCAAAATTGGCTGGGATATTTTTACCGACCAGGTAATCAGGCATGTTTCTGACCATCGTGACCATGTTGTATTTATGCTTTGGGGGCGGTTTGCACAAAACAAAGAAGTGCTCATTAATACTGCCAAACACAAGATACTTAAAGCCGCCCACCCCAGTCCACTATCAGCCTACAACGGTTTCGTGGGTTGTAAACATTTCAGCAAGGCCAACTATTGGTTGAGGGAAATGGGAGAAAAGACCATCGACTGGACTTTGTAACCCCTATATTATTCAATCATTCAGACTAAGCCATTTTTTTCATTTATTTTGCATCGCGTAAGGATGGTGCATGCACCTCATTTCAGCAAAATCAGCATAAATGAAATTTATCAGTAGTATATTGGGTAGGGTATATGTGGTCTATTTTCTATTGTTATTCATAGTAACAATGTTTATAGTATTGCCTATAGTTTGGATTGTTTATCCTTTCTCCGAGCCATTAAGAGCAACAATCATTCATAAAATATTCAGAATCTGGATGGGCGTTTTTCTGCCTTTAGTTTTCTGCCCGGTTAGGCGTAAGGGAAAGGAAAATTTTAAAGATGGTCAGCAATATGTAGTAGTACTCAATCATAATAGCATGATGGATATACCGGTAGCTACTCCGTGGATACCTGGTCCCAATAAGACATTGGCAAAAATGGAAATGTCTAAAGTGCCATTTTTCGGTGTTATATATAAGTGTGGTTCTATATTGGTTGATAGAAAGAAGGAAAGTAGCCGTAGGGAAAGCATCACCAAAATGCAGGAAACCCTGGATATGGGGCTACATCTATGCCTGTATCCTGAAGGTACACGCAATAAGTCAGACCAGCCTATGCAGCCTTTTTTTGATGGTGCATTTATTACAGCAATTAAGGCACAAAAACCCATAATGCCCGGTGTAATCTTTAATACTGGTAAAATACTACCACATAACAAGAAATTCTGGGCCAGGCCGATGCCCGTTCCTATTCATTTTTTGGAACCAATACCTACCCAAGGTTTAACTTTGGAAAATGTACCCGAGCTTAAACAGCGGGTACATAAAATAATGGAAACCTATTACGTTGCCAATAAAAAAGCTTAATCACCATGACCTACAGCATTATTGGTACCGGTAATATAGCCTGTTTTTTAGGAGCCAGGCTTAGGGCTTCGGGTCATCAGTGCATTGGTATTTATGGTCGTAAAAAGGAGGTGGCAGAATTATTGGCTGACACTTGTTATGCCGAAAAATATGGTACGATAGATGATGTTTACGATGGTGATGCTGATGTATGTTTTTTGGCGGTTGCTGATGTTGCTATACCTATTGTAGCTGATCAACTATCCTTTAAAAAAACTGTATTGATTCATACTGCCGGGGCGGTGGGTATTGAAAGCCTGAAGGATGCGGCCCGCGATTATGGGGTATTATGGCCTATCTATTCAATACTAAAAAATAACCAACCCATGCACCGAGAAATACCCTGTGCATGGGAAACCAACTCACCTAAAGCTGCAAAATACTTAAAGGAAATAGCACATGGCATTACTGATATACTGTTTGAGGCGAAATATGAACAGCGCAAATGGCTGCATGTGGCTGCGGTGGTAAGTAATAATTTCACCACCCACCTGATAGCTATTTGTGATAAAATTTGTGCAGAAAATAATTTGCCCTTCTCTGTTTTAATGCCCATTATTGAACAAACTTTTGACAGGATAAAGCATGGTGACCCTAAAACCATGCAGACAGGACCTGCGATAAGGAAGGATAACTCTACTATCAATGCCCAAATGAATTTATTAGAAGGCCATTCGGATTGGCAAAAAATATACGAATCAATAACCCACTCCATTCAGAATTTCAGGTAGTTCCAGGACAATAAATATTATCTTGATAAACTCCTATTAAACATTTAGAAAATGATTTTTGCAGATTCACATACCCATTTGTACGATGAAAAACTGGTTGCTGATGGTGGCCAGATAAGCCGTGCACTCAATGCAGGCGTTACCAAACTCTACATGCCCAATTGCGATAGCAATACGATTGCCCCAATGTTGGCATTGGCTGATGAATATCCTACTCATTGCTTACCAATGATGGGGCTTCACCCTTGCTATGTAAAAGAAGATTGCCAAACCGAACTTGCCTTGGTAGCTAATTGGTTGGAAAAACGGAAATTCCATGCAGTTGGAGAAATAGGTCTGGACTATTATTGGGACAAAACCTTTATAAAAGAACAAAAAGAGGCTTTTGAATACCAGATTAACCTGGCACTTCAATATGATTTACCCATAGTTATCCACAGCCGTGAGTCAACACCGGATTGTATTGAAATAGTGCGGAAAATGCAGAATGGCAAATTAAAAGGTATTTTTCATTGTTTCAGTGGGACCATTGATGAGGCTAAAGAGATAATAGACCTTGGCTTTTACCTGGGTATAGGTGGGGTAGTAACTTATAAAAAAACTAACCTGCCCGAGGTACTTAGGGAAATATCTTTAGCCAATATAGTGCTGGAAACTGATGCGCCCTATCTGGCACCCGTGCCTTATAGGGGAAAGAGGAATGAAAGCAGTTATATCCCTATCATAGCCCAAATGGTGGCTGAAGTAATGGGTTGTTCGCTGCAAGATGTAGCTAAAATCACTACTGATAATTGTGCTTCAATTTTTGGTAATCCATAAATTCACTACCTCATGCTATACCTTAAAAGTATCAATACCCCAATGGGGATTATGAGAATCGGGGCAAACGACAAAGGGATTTGCCTGTTCGATTTTCAATACCGCAAGAGTATTTATAGCATCATGAAGCGGATAGAAACCTATGCGGGTGAGCAATTTGTAGAAGGGGAGCATCCTTATTTTGCATTGCTGGAACAGCAGATTGGTGAGTATTTTTTGGGAATAAGGAAGGAGTTTGACCTAACCCTAAATTTATTGGGTACCCCATTTCAGAAAAGTGTTTGGGAAGGGCTGATGAAAATACCCTATGGCGAAACCAGAAGCTATAAGCAACAGTCTATTTTCCTGGGGAATGAAAAGGCAATAAGGGCCGTTGCTGGAGCTAATGGAGAAAATGGTATTGCCATCATCATCCCTTGCCATAGGGTGATAGGCGAAAACGGAAGCCTTACTGGATATGGTGGTGGCCTGCCTAAGAAAAAATGGTTATTGGAGCATGAGCGAAAACACTCTGGGAAAACCGGCCAGGGTGAGTTATTTGGCTAGGATTTCATTTATATTGACTCAATTGATTTTAAACCCGAAGGGTTGGTATTATTGTAGAGCATATATAAAGAATTGTGGTAGAACCCTGAAGGGGTGATATTATCTATAATTATACCTCGAAATAATATCACCCCTTCAGGGTTCCCCAACTTATTTCATTCATTTTCTACAATAATATCAACCCTTCGGGTTTACTATTTTATATGATTAAAATTTAGATATTATTCAATGGCCCCTTTTCCTCTCCATTTTGCTACCCCGTTTTAACCCAAAAGCTTAATTTGCACCCCTATGTCTCATTTTCCGGTTACAAACTCTAATCTATCAGCAATACATCTTGCCGACTATTTAATAAACAACTATCCGTTGGGTATAGCTGCCCAATGCCGCATACTAAAGGCAGGTATCAACGATACCTACCTGGTGAAAAGCAGTGCAGGGAAATTTGTATTCAGAGTTTATAGTTATAACTGGCGCACCAGAATTGAGATAAGTGAAGAATTGAAATTATTAGAACGCCTGCATCAAGCAGGGATATCTGTGTCCTACCCATTAAAGGATAATAACGAAAACTATATACAGGAGTTGGATGCACCCGAGGGCTTACGTTTTGGAGTTCTATTTAGCTATGCCGAAGGTGAGAAACTACCTGCATGTAGTAATGAGGTGCATTATAATGCAGGTGTGCTCATGGCGCAGATGCATAAAGTGGTTCTGAACCATAATTTGGCAAGGGTTACCTATTCCTCAAAGGTGTTACTGGATGATTCCCTGAATGAAATTGCACAGTTTTTACCC
>CAIWHI010000056.1 GCA_903912435.1 uncultured Bacteroidota bacterium
GCCTTCTGGGCAGGACTGCACCTTTGCATCTGTATGCACCTGCAGAGTTGCAGCCAATACTAGATGCAATATTATC
The DNA here is from genome assembly GCA_903912435.1 of uncultured Bacteroidota bacterium. Classification (GTDB taxonomy): domain Bacteria; phylum Bacteroidota; class Bacteroidia; order Chitinophagales; family Chitinophagaceae; genus Nemorincola. The sequence continues at coordinate 77 of CAIWHI010000056.1, forward strand.
GGTGGCCGATACGGTGCTGTGTTACCCCTTCTATTTCCACCCACTACCTACCGAGGGTTCGATGGTGCTTGTAGATGACCCATCGTTTTCTGTTACCTGCTTCCTTACCGAACACCGGATACAATGCCATGGTTTTCTGGTGGAACGGAAAACAAGGGGTCGCAAGCTAATACCTGAAAAGTGCCGTGAATATGAAATACCTGCAGCCTACTACGAAATATTGAAACAGGGCAGGGATTATGAGCGTAAAGATGGCTTGCTGGTTAAAAATGAATGGGTGACTACCGAAGGTCCATCACCTAAAAAGTATGCCTATTGTGCCGACACCTTATTTACTGAGAGTTTTCTGACTACCATAATGAATGCTGACACCATCTACCACGAATGCACCTACCTGGAAAAGGATGCAGATAAGGCGGCAGCGAGGTTTCATAGTACAGCGACCCAGGCAGCACAAATAGCCAAGAAAGCCAATGCCAAACAATTACTATTAGGGCATTTTTCTTCCAAGTACAAGGAACTGGACCAGTTTAGGGAAGAAGCCGAAGCAATTTTTCCTAATGCTTTTGTAACTGTAGAGGGTACATCTTATGAGGTTTAGACCTATTAAACCCCTAATTTTGCACAATATTTAATCCACAGGATATGGGGCTGCAATGGCAAACCGGAATAGTAAAGAAGATAGAACAAGCCACAGCTAATACACGCCGCTATTGGGTTGAATTGCCACAATCCCCTGTTTTCGATTTTAAGCCCGGACAGTTTATTACTCTTGATCTACCTATTAATGAACAACGCAATAAAAGGTGGCGCAGTTACAGTATAGCTTCGGTACCGGGTATTGATAATATTATTGAGCTGATAATTGTAAATGTTCCCGGTGGGGTTGGTTCGCAATATATTTTCGACCAAATTAATGAAGGGAGTATTGTAACGCTTAGAGGTCCACAGGGTGTATTTGTTTTACCCAACCTCACTGAAAAAGACCTATATTTTATATGTACAGGTACAGGTATAGCCCCATTCAGGAGCATGCTGCAATATATCCAGCTTCACAATCTGCCACACAAACAACTACATCTGATTTTTGGTACCCGAACCGAAGCCGACCTGCTTTATACTGATGAAATGCGGGAATTAGAGCAGAGTATGCCTGGATTCAACTACCACCCTACCCTTTCCCGACAAACCTGGCCTGGGGCTACGGGATATGTACACCCCATTTATGAGGAGCTGTGTAAAGACAAGAAACCTTCTCTATTTATGCTATGCGGCTGGCGAGCCATGATAGATGAAGCTAAGGAACGTATACTAAAAATGGGCTATGATAAGAAGGATATTGTGATGGAGCTTTATGGGTAGTTTTCACCAGTAGAAAGACAAAAGTAGAAAGTAGAAAGACGTTACTTAGAGTCTAAAGTATATAGTAGAAAGTATAAAGACATTTCTTAGAGTAAAAAGACAAAAGTAGAAAGACGTTCTTAAATGGAACATTTCATCATAAAGTACATTTCCCAATGTCTTTCTACTTTTGTCTTTATACTTTCTACTGAATGACTCTATAAAACAGACCACCAAATATTTCTTTCGGCCATTTTGCCCCAGTCTTTAAAGCTTGATTTTATAGTTTCGTAGAGTTCTTTTTCGTTTACCTTTTTGCCTTTTTCTGAAACTGTAAAATCTGATTCCTTAGGTAAATCTATATCAACTTTTGTGGCTACCCAGGTGGTATGCAGGCGGGGGATAGCCAATTCCATAATAACACCTGGCAGACCACCAAACATTTCAGGACCGCCACTTATCACTATGTCCTCGGTAAAAAATGCAACAACATAAACCGAATCGCAGATTCTACCTACAGCCTTATGGCATTTGAAATTGGCAATAGTGCGTATCTCGTCTTTTAGTTTCCAGTCTATTTTGCGCATGCTATCCTGCACCAGGAATTTCTGCTCGTAGATGGCTTTATTAGCTACTACCTTTTTTGTTCTGAAATCGGTTAGGACTACATTACCAGTAGCAGGCCCCCCGCCAAACATCTTAAAGGCATTGGGGCTTTCCCTACCTGGCTTATAAATACAGCGGGCCGTATCAAAAATCATGTCAAAATAGGTGGAGGAGAATTTGGGTATTTGCGACTTCATCCTGTCGAACCATTCGTTTTCACCCATTTCTTCCATCTGGGCATATATATTCACTTTACGCTCATACTCTATTTTGGCATAGGTGGTATATTGGGCATTTGCTCCCGTTGCGCAAATAAGTAAAATATTAAGTAATAAAGAAAATTTTTTCATAACCTGAAAAGCTTAAAATAATGAGGCAAAATAATTTTTAAGGTAATAGTGGTTTACTAATCTTTTATTATCATCATTCCACCGGGTTGCTGTGGTGCTCCGGCAGGGGTGTGGGTGAAATTCCAGATTAGATTGAGCATACCATATCGGCGGATGGTATTATAATCATTCTGGGTAATAACACCTGCACTTGCATTACGGCTATAGCCAATATTTTGATTAAGTATATCATATACTATCAGGCGCACTTCCAATTGCCCCTTTTCCAGGAATTTTTTACCTACCCAGGCATTCCACTTGATTATATTATTATTGTCGGTAAATACTGTTGTCTTTTGCCTGAAGATAAAGTCAGCGTTAGTACCTAAATCAAATTTCTTGGGTAATTGAAATGTTCCCGACACTTCAATTTTACCATTCCAATAATTAGAAGAATAGGTACTAATAGTGGCCTTGTTATCATTATAGGTAACTGAAGGATTAACACTAATGTCAAATTTCTCATCCTTATACCTGCTTACATCCACTCCCAACGTATAGCTGTTATTATTACTCTCATTCTTTTTTCCGTTTACATAATTCACCACGTGGTTCACATTTAGATTTAAATTACCACCGAGTCTTACATCTAGTTTCTTCAGTTTATAACCATAACCCATATAGCTGTTGCCACTTTTGTTCCCATCTACATTTATATATTGGGTGGTATTGATACCATTGACTGTTGTTCTGGCAGTACTAATCGCATCATTAGCAAACTGGATATTGCCACCCATATAAAAATAACGGTTGGTGAGCACTTTATAGTCGTTAGCCTGGAAATAGATATTATTATTGAATTCCTGGCGCAGGTTAGTATTTCCTTTTGTAATATTATTAGGGTCGGTATTTTGATTTAAAGGTGATATTTGCATGATAGTAGGTTGTTCTGTACTACCGTTATAAGAGATATTAAAACTACTTTGGTTACTAATCTTGTACTTAAACGAAGCCTTAGGGTAAAAATTCGTGTAGCTGTATTTTCTGGTAGCGTCATTTAGCAAATAGTTTGTTTGTACATATTGAGCGTCTGACACATCTGTACCGAAAGAGAAATTTACTTTTTTAAATACAAACCTAAGGTTTGCGCCGCATGTATTAGAGAAAATATTGTACTTATAATTGCTGCTAAATAAATTATCCAGACTATCGTATTTGCCCAAACTACTTTTATTGTATGACAAATTGCTACTTTGGCTATTGTTAATGGTTGCACCATAATCTAATTCGAGAAATGTAATTTTCGACAGTGGCTCGGTATAGGTTGCCTTACCTGAAAAAGCTGTTGTAGTACTTTTATTAATTTTAGATTGGTTGATATAGGTGGTATCTCTTTTACCAGTTGTATCCTTGTAAATATCAGTCAAGGAGTTAAGGTAACCATCACTATTATTCTCTTTATAATTCTCCTTCACATCAATAGATAACGTCCTTCCCTTTTTAGCAAACTTCTTACGGTAAATCAAGTCTGAATTGATGAACCTACCATCACTATTGCTGGTAATATGCCTTTTGTTGCGGTTTAGGGTATCGATATAGTCACCATATAATAAGGTAGAATTAGTAACGTAATCTGATGCTGTTTGATTGTTTTTTTGTCCTGCATCTACACTTATTTTCAATGTAGCCGAACTATCCAGCTTACGTTCATACATAAAATCAATAGCATGCTTTTCACCTTTACTGTATTGGTTTTTATGTTGTTGGTTTACATTACTGGTATCGCCACTACGTGTATACTGGCTGATATTATTACCATCAATTTCTACATTTTGTTGTGCATAGCGATAGTTACCAGTAATGTGGTTTTTATCGGCATCCCATTTATCTGCATAATGCAATCCTCCAGTCCAGGTTTTAGGAAGCCCTTCACCACTATATTTACCATCCCAACCACCAAAATCATTTTCACCATTATCGGTAAAGTAGGTCATCATACCGCCATCCTCGGTAATTTCTGTAGTTGCATTACCACTGCTATACTTGTTTCTATCAGTCCACCCAAGGCCTACCTTATCGGTATTAGAAGCAATTCCGAAAGCCGATATCTGCCTTTTAGCTTTAAATGCGTTAATCATAGCCTGTTCCTGAAAATAACCATCAGTACCTGCACCTGCATCCAGCTTACCAAAGTATCCTTTCTTCTTATCTTCCTTGAGTTCCAGATTAATGGTTTTAGTCTTTTGCCCATCATCGATACCTGTAAATTCGGCCTGCTCGCTCTTCTTGTTATACACCTGCACTTTTTCCACTGCATTAGCCGCAAGCCCTTTTGTTACCACTTTAGGGTCATCACTAAAAAACTCCTCTCCATCTACCAGTACCTTCTGTACAGTCTCTCCCTGGGCTGTAATCTGTCCGTTTTTATCAACCTGGATTCCTGGCAATTTCTTGAGTAAGTCTTCTACGGTAGCATTTTCTTTTACCTTAAAGCTATCGGCCATGTACTCGGTAGTATCGCCTTTAATTTTTATGGCTGCTATGTTTTTGGTCAATACAAATTCCTGAAGAAGGTGCTCTTTAGATACCATAGGCACAGTACCCAGCTCAGTGAGTTGCTTTTTCACATTGATTACCTCCACATACTCTGCAAAGCTGGGAAAGGAAATCTGTAGTGTATACTTACCTGTTTTAGGCACCTCCAATGAAAAACTACCATCAGGCCCAGTCCTGGTAAAGGTTTCAATTACTGTATCAGAAGTGCGTACCAAAACTACCGAGGCCCTGTATAGCCTGGCATTATTGAGCGTATCAGTTACCGCACCCTTAATGGTGTAGGTTGTTTGTGCTTGTACCGGCAGTAAGGCACAAATGATGATTAGGAATGAAAATAAGTATTTCATAAGCAGGCAATAAATGATTCAGGATTGTGTAATGATTGCATAAAAGAACAATAATTTCTGTTACCAAAATGTGTTGGGCAGGGTGAATTTGTGGGGGAACACTAGCGAATTAACATTGTTTTAAATTATTTTTAAGATGTTTTAACATTGGTGGA
>CAIWHI010000057.1 GCA_903912435.1 uncultured Bacteroidota bacterium
AAAGCGGTGCTGACCGCAATTTTTCCACCATCAAACTTTGATAATCTCGAAGAGAGAGGGAGTCTTATCTTAGAGTTTCTTACAGTAGTTTTGGTCTTATTGCAGTGATTGCACTCCTATTCAAAGAACTTTTGTGCTACAAATTTGTTACTCTGAAAGATGATTATTTATTGAAAAAAGTCATTGCCTTGCCTATTCCCTGCGATGCAAAGCACTCAATAGCTTCGGTACTTTTAAGGAGCATTTCTTTAACAATTGGCACTTCTGATGGCTTCCATTTTCCCAGTACAAAATCAATTTGTTTTCCCTTAGGGAAATCACTGCCTATTCCAAACCTTAACCTCTGGTATTTGTCGGTAAGTAGTGATTGTTCAATACTTTTAAGCCCATTGTGGCCAGCAGCACTTCCACCTCCCCTTATTCTTATGGTTCCCAGTGGTAGGGCTAATTCATCTACAATCACCATCAGGTTTTCGAGGGGTATTTTTTCCTTGTCCAACCAGTATTTTATGGCTTTGCCACTCAGGTTCATATAAGTAGTAGGTTTTATTACCACAAATATTTTACCCTTCCATTTCACCTCACTTACAAAAGCATGCCTGTCGAGGGTATAATTACCTCCATTTTGGAGCACAAAAGTATCAGCCACCTCAAAACCTATATTGTGTCGGGTAGAATCATATTCGGCACCTATATTGCCCAATCCTGCGATAAGGAATTTCATAGCTGCGAAAATAAGATTTTTTGGGCCATGTTTTACAATCTGACTTTCTCATAGGGTTATAAAGAATCCTTCGTTTTGTGCCAGCCATTCCTGCCCACCCTGAATCCTAATGTGAGATTAGGTGTGGCATATACCCCTGGGTTCAGGCTTATGCGGCCAATATTATCTTCCATTTGTCGGTAGGCTTTTGGGCTAATTTCAGTAATGCTTTTGAAGCGGACTCCAATACCAAAGTACCAATCAATAAACGATCCTTTCTTATTATTCTCCATGTTGCCTATTACGAGGTCAATAGATGTAATGTCTCTGTTTACATGAATCCTGGTAAGGTCATTGGCAACTTTAGAATTTGTTGAGTCTGTATAATAAATTTCGGAAGGGGAATAATTATGGGCCTTATGGTAATAAACCAGAGCAAGGTAGCTAGTTGGCTGTTTGGTGATTTTGGTTGCCAGCCGGTTGGCGTATTGTTTTATTTCCATTTTAATATTATAGCCCGATCCTATGAAATAGATGCCTGGCTCAACTAATAGACCATATTTATTCCCTCCAAACCTATATTCTATACCTGCACGTAGGGTGTATTCCTGTTGCGAGAAATCTATGAGTCCTGTAGGGTTAATTGATAAGCCTATTTTAGTATCTATTTTATGGCTATTATCAGTTTGAGCCATGCAAGAAAAGCTGAAAATAAAAGCTACAAATAGGAGATTAGGGAAACGCATATGAAGATTATTACCTGTTTCTTAGCTCTTTATGATTCAATTCCACATCAAGATAAATTGTTCACTTACCTGGCACAATACCAATAATATCGAATTTTCTTTTTATTTTGTCTTGCTGTGCCATAAGATAATGATAGTAATTTATGATGGTTTATTAAAAAAAAACAGGTCCAAAAATAATCAGAGCCACTAATTTCCTATGAAGAAAACCTAGTGGCTCTGGGAATATTTGATAAATAATTATTACCAACCCAACAGGTAAGCAAATATTAGTGGTGCTACAATGGTAGCATCGCTTTCTACAATGAATTTTGGGGTATGGATATCCAGCTTGCCCCATGTAATCTTTTCATTAGGCACAGCACCAGAGTATGAACCATAAGAAGTAGTACTGTCGCTTATCTGGCAGAAATAACTCCAG
>CAIWHI010000058.1 GCA_903912435.1 uncultured Bacteroidota bacterium
AATCCTGAAATTTGGTTCTTGGCGATAATGAACCTGCTGAGGTTTGCACAGCATAGTCAAAAAAGCGGTCGCTGCTTATGAGGAATGGTAACAGTTTATGGTTTATTTTATCCTCTTTTGCCTCCAAAACAAGAATATCACCACTACATAAGCCTTCAAAATCGGCTACTGCTGCTTTTTTAAGGTAGGCTCTTCGCTTACCAAATAATATATGCCCACGCTTAAATGTCTTGGTAAATGTTGTTCCTTCTGCTACATTGCCCCAACTATTTATGTGTAGATTACCTGTTTCTATATGTTCTAAACCTACATACCTATCTATACCCATATCAATAGGGTTTTGGGTAGTAATATTCAGATTATTACATACTTCACCAACGGTTACTTTTTTCCACCCTTTTTTATCAATGGTATTCATTTCAGTTCTACAATAAGTTGGTTAATTGATTTTCTTAATTCACTACTGCGGGTATTCCACTCATTCAGCAATTCGGATAGATTTACATTATCTTGTTCTATATGCTCATTGCTGGTGTATAGGGTTATATTCAAGTTGCAGTTTTTCTTTAAAACATCATTTTGGGTAGCTACTTTGCAAAAACCACCAATGTCTGCAAAACCTTTATATGCGTTATATATCTTTTGTATATGCCCTTCATCTAAATAACTAATAGATTTCTCTGTTCTCAATTCATTTACCGCATTTATAAACAATATTTTACCCTTCCTTGCTTTTGGTTTGTTGGTGCTGCATATCAATAGGCAACTTTCCATTGGTGAGTTATAAAACAAATTTGCACCCAAACCTATCACACAGTCCACCACATCATTTTCTATCATTTTTCGCCTCATATCCTGTTCCACATCTCTAAACAACACACCATGAGGCCATAACACCACACACCTGCCATTCTTACTGTCAAGGCTTTTGTGTATGTGTTGCTGAAAAGCATAATCGGCACAACCTTGTGGTGGTGTACCCCACATATTGCGTCCATAAGGGTCATTCGCCCATGCTTTCATGTCCCACGACTTTATGCTGTATGGAGGGTTAGCAAGGATAATATTAAATGTCCTCAATTCATCATCCTTCAGAAAACCAGGATTACTCAATGTATTGCCACGTACCACACTAAAATCTTCTATGCCATGCAGGAACATATTCATCCTTGCAATGGAGGAAGTAATCAGATTTATTTCTTGCCCGTATAGTTTGAGTGTCCGGTATTCTTTTCCGGCAGTTTTTAGTTGTAAGGCACAATTCAGCAATAATCCACCACTTCCACATGTAGGGTCATAAACCGTTTCACCGGGTTGCGGGTCGGCTATAAGTGTCATCAGGCGCACAACGGTACGGTTGGTATAAAATTCGGCTGCTGTATGTCCACTGTCGTCAGCAAATTGTTTTATCAGGTATTCATAAGCATTGCCCAATTCATCCTGTGGAACATGCGCCAAGTCCAATTTGTGTTGGCTAAAATGCTCAATTAGATTAATCAGCGTTTCATCACTCAACCTGTCCTTATTTGTCCATGTAGCATCCCCAAAAATACCATACAATTGTTCGGGATTGGCTTTCTCAATTTCACGCATAGCCGCCTGCAAAGCCTGTCCCACATTTTGTGTAACCTGCCTTACATCGTTCCAATGGCAAGCCTCCGGCACCTGAAAACGATGGTTCTCTGCAAAACCCGCATAGTCAAGGTCGCCACCTCCGTCTTTTATCGCTTCTTCAAACTCCTCATCCCACACATCACTAATGCGTTTAAAGAACAATAGCGGAAAGATATACTGCTTATAATCTCCGGCATCTATATGCCCACGCAGATAAGTTGCTGCCCCCCATAAATATTTTTCAAGTTGTTGTTGGGTCATTGTTTTAATTTAAATACTGTTTTATATTGTTATAAACTATCAATTTGGTTACATACGTTTATTATGTGGTCTAAACCATACATTAGACCCGCATTATCTATGTCCATCCACCTGAACAATTCTAAAATATGGTTATAATGCAGTCTGGCATAATTAGTATCTTTAATCGCCATACCGGGTAAAAAACATACAGGTTCATGGTGAGCAATACGATTTCGAAGGTCATTTATTATTGCGAGTTTATTAAAAATGTGAGTGTGGTTATATTGAATTGTCGCTGAACTACGAGGTTTAGCGGGGAGTACTGCTAAAAGAGTAGTGTGAGCTGCTACAAATTGATTAGGAGCAAACATATATCGCCAGAAACCAAAACCAAGTTCAGCTACCAATTTATTATGTGAATAAGCAGGTCTTAATTTGTGAATTGCTTCATTAATATTTTGTTTAGTTAATCTACAATTTCTGGTATCAAAAATACCACCTGTCGAAGCTGAATTTTGCAACCAATCATTACCAAGAGTTGCAATATAATGTTTGTCAATTATGTTTCGTATAGCCACTTCAAAACAACTTATTATTGTAAACAACTCATAAGAAAGTTTTAAATTTTTTCTATACAATGTCATCGCTTTTTTTGAATCTCCTGAACAAGCGTTTAAATATCGGCTCATTCTTGCAGTTGTCATAATTTGTTCAAAATCAAAAAATCTCATTTCACAATATTTATTTTGGTTAATTCAAAAATAATAATTTATCTTTGTGCTATCTTATTCCCAGTAGCCTCTGAAGCAATTCAAGCTATTGGGTTTCGTTTTTTTATCCGCTTTACCTCAATAATACTACATCAATTTAAACTCCTTCAATAATACTTTAAATCTATCCTCCGCTGCCCATGCCTGTTGTGCTGCATCTTCCAATTGTTGCAAAGCCTCATCAAGACTTGGCAGGTTGTCAGTAACAGTCTTTTCAATATACAAGGGTATGTTCAGGTTATACTCCTTTGTTTTCAGTTCATCAATACTCACCACTTTTACATGGTCTGCAACATCGGCAAATGCCTTGTACCATTCGTATATTGTATCTACATGCTGTGCCTCCATATAATTCTGCGCCCTACCTACCCGCACTTGATCTGATGCATCAATAAACAATACTTTATTTTTCCTGTCCTTCGCTTTTTGCGCCCTAAATACCAATACACAAGCAGCAAGGGTAGTACCGTAAAATATGTTTGAACCCAAACCTATTACAGCTTCCAGCATATCCTGTTCTATCAATACCTGTCTTATTCTGCCCTCCGCACCCTTTCTAAACAATGCGCCATGTGGCAACACTACAGCCATACGTCCGGTTTTTGGTTTCATGCTGCGTATCATGTGTTGCACCCAAGCCATATCACCGTTTCCCTTTGGCGGCACACCTGCAATATTCCGCCCATAAGCATCATTTACCCATTGTTCCGCACCCCATTCTTTTAAAGAAAAAGGAGGATTTGCCACTACACAATCAAACTGTTTTAGTTCGTCATTCGCTACATGGGCAGGGTTACGCAAAGTATCACCCCGCACTATTTCAAAATCCTCAATGCCATGCAAAAACATATTCATCCGTGCAATGGTAGAAGTGGTTAGGTTTTTTTCTTGTCCGTACATTTTTAGGGTACGGTAATCCCGTCCTTCTTGTTTCAGATGTTCCAAACATTCCAACAACATACCGCCTGTAACACAGGCAGGGTCATAAATGATTTCACCCTCCTTTGCATCAACCAATAAACCAATTAAATGAACCACAGACCGGGGTGTATAAAATTCTCCGGCTTTCTTATTGGTCAGGTCGGCAAAGTGCTTTATCAGGTATTCATAAGCACGTCCCAGAATATCGGCATCCACAGCCTCATTTGATAATTTGTATTGAGAGAAATGCTCAATCAGATTGATAAGCAGGGAATCTGGCAGTTTATCTTTATTCGTCCATGTTGCATCACCAAAAATACCGTACAATAAATTTTGGTTTGTTTTTTCAATTTCCCTGAATGAATTTTGTAGTGCCTTACCCACGTTCACCGTTGTATTCCTAACATCTTCCCAATGGCAACCCACTGGGATAATAAACCGATGCAACTCTGCCAACGTTGCATATTCCTTATCCCCACCGGATTCTTTTAAGGCAACCTCATATTCTTCATCATATACATCACTTATCCTTTTAAAAAACAGCAATGGGAATATAAATACCTTAAAATCAGCAGCATCCACAGGCCCCTTGAGTATCCATGCAGCCTTAGATAAGTATTGTTCCAGTTTGCTTAAAGACAATTTTTCCATTGGTCGTTAAAGGTATCTATGGTTTGGAAGATTTACAAAAAGGTTTGTAAATAATTATTGTTTTGTATGGCTTCGCAGACTAATTTACTATAAAGGCCATACCGAAGAATAATAATCTTCCTTTAAATCTAAACTTAAAGGTTGCCTTTTTCCAATGCTATATGGTTTGAATATTGCTTCCTTTTGAAGTAGGAAATTTATCAAATCAATTGAAATATCTACATTGATTGCTTTTCTAAATTTCACAAGTATTTTACCAATATCTATTATTTGATTTAACCAAATAGTTGCTTCTTCTAAGGTGATTACCAATGATGGAGGGTCAAAATGCATTAGATGATTTCTTAAAATTCTTAAATTATCGAGACTTTTCACTTCTGATTCTATATTTAGTTCTTTTCCTGTAATTTGAAATATCCATTTAAATTTATCATTTAATCGTCGCCCATGTCTAACACCTAATTTATTTTTATCAAATTTCCATCCGGGTAAAGGGTCATATTCTGCCTTAATATAAAATTGAGTAAATGCAATATCAATTAATGAAATGGTATCACTAATTAGGTTTCTCAAATCAAATACCCAATCATCAGTCAATGACTTATCTGAATTTTGTATAAGTTTTTCTCTTTCGCTTATTATTCTTTTTATTAATTGTGGTTGAAAGGATGTATATAAATGTCCCTCTCTTTTGAGGGTTGGATGAATTGGGTAATTATTGCCATAATAGTGCGCCTGTAAATCGCCACTTGCAATACCTAATGTCCCTGAATTATCATGCATATGAAAATCAAGTTTCATGTCTGTAGAATGGTCTAACCACATACAAGACAACTCAGGCAAATTAAATTTCTTGTAATCAAAATATCCATGATTTCGTATGCTTTCAGAAATAAGAATATAGTTTATTGGAAAACTTATTAGCTTTTGTCCTGGTGGAAATTCATAGTTTACATTCCATGTTTTCTTTTCTTTTCTCCAAATCTTAGCACTTAAATTCTTATGTAGATATTGATTTGTTACTAATAAAGAAACCTCAGTAATCATACCGTTTAGTGGTTTGTTACTTGACTGAATAAATTTATGGTTACTACTATCATTTTTTTTAATTTGCAATCCAATGTTCATATAATCAAACAGATAAAATAAAAATAAACAAATTAGTACACAAGAAAAACAACAACCTGAATAGCTATTGTTAGTTTGTCTGAGCTAAATTAGCTAATAATCTTACACTCTGGTCAATTGTCTCCCGAATTCCTACCTAAACACAATTATTCCACATTATTTCAGTATAATATCATCATTATTACACAGTGAAAATTGAAAAAGATACGGCATTAAAAATTAAGACATAAATCAGGGTTTAAATCAGATGGTTTGAACTCTATTTGGGAAATTTACCTATAAAACACCCCTTTTTTTACCTAAAAAGGGCGCTCCCAACGTAAAATCCTCAAAAAGTCAATAAAACAGCAATTAGTTTTTAACTGGCGGACAAACAGTTTTCAAACATTTTCAAATGGTTTTCAATCATTTTCAATAGGTTGTCTCGTCCTGATTTTGGTTGACACATTGATGATAATCCTGATTCTGGTTGACACCAGTTTTTCTTAATCCTGATTTTGGTTGACACTGTTTTTTCTTAATCCTAATTTCAGTTGACACAAAAATAATTAATCCTGAATTTAGTTGACAATTTATTATTTTATTGATGCTTCGTACTGTGGTAGATACCTTACTATCTCAAATTAGTGCAAAATCAAACTTTTTGCCCTCAAATGTAGTGTTGCAGCGTATTTACTCAACTCAATTGTATTGTTGCAGGTGTATGTCTCACCCAATTTTCGTAAATTCTTTAACAGCCCTTTATTGCCCCTTGTTGCCCTTTACTGGATTTTAATAGAAACACAATGTTTTTAAGCCTGTTTTAATTGGTTTCTACTACTCAAAATTTATCAGGATAAAAAATATATCGGGTAAAATCGAGGAAGTTTAGGTAAAAACGGGGAGAATCGGGGAAAAACGGGAAAGTAGGCAAACATGCTGACCGACCTTTGATTTTTTATGATAAACATGGTAGCAATATTACTCAATTCAATGAAAGTTTTCCGAAATCGGGGAAAGTTAGCCCGAATCGTCCTGAATCGTCCCAAATCGGAGAAGTGCGTCAAAATGCTGTTTGACCTTTGCA
>CAIWHI010000059.1 GCA_903912435.1 uncultured Bacteroidota bacterium
CAACTATTACTTATGCTGTAACCAATAGCTGTGGTACCGCTAACGCGACTGCTGCTATTACAGTAAATCCATTACCTAATGCGGGTTCTATCACAGGAACCACCACAGTATGTGAAAGTGCAACAACAGCCCTTAGCGATATAGCAACCGGCGGTGTATGGAGCAGTAGTAATACAGCATCAGCCACAGTAGGTTCTACAGGTATCGTAAGCGGTGTTTCTTTTGGAACTTCAACAATTTCCTATTCAGTAGCTAATAGCTGCGGATTAACATATACTACAGTTTTAGTATCAATTAATCCATTACCTAATGCGGGTTCTATCACAGGAACCACTACAATATGTGCAAGTGCAACAACAGCCTTGAGTGATGCTACTCCAGGAGGTGTATGGAGCAGTAGCAATACTGCCCTGGCTACTGTTGGTACTACAGGTATTGTGACTGGTATCGCTGCAGGTAGCCCAACAATTTCTTACTCTGTAACCAATAGCTGCGGTACTGCGATTGCAACTTCAGTTGTTACAGTGAATCCTTTACCTAATGCAGGTACAATTACCGGAACAGCAACAGTATGCCTCGGTTCAACAACAACTCTCAGCAATGTAGCGACAGGTGGTGTGTGGAGCAGTGGTAATGTAGCCCAGGCTACTGTTGGCACAACCGGTATTGTTACTGGTGTAGCAGCAGGTAATCCGGTAATTTCTTATACTGTTACAAATAGCTGTGGTACTGCGTTTGCAACCCTGCCTGTTACAGTAAATACAATTCTACCGGCTGGTGGTATTATTACTACCGTGGCAGGAAATGGTACAAGTGGTTACACAGGTGATGGTGGTGCAGCAACTGCGTCACAACTTAATTTCACACCTGCTGTAGCTGTAGATTGCAACAGAAACGTATATATTGTTGACAAGAACAATGTAATACGTAAAGTAAATCCAGCAGGTGTCATCAGCACATTTGCAGGAAGTGGCTCGTACGGATTTGGTGGGGATGGTAGTCAGGCAACCAGTGCAAGCCTGAATGATATAGAAGGTGTGGCAATAGATGCTACCGGTAATGTGTACATCTCTGACGCGGCAAATCACCGTATCCGCAAAGTGAACACATCTGGTATCATAAGTACAGTTGCAGGTACAGGTGTAAATGGTAATGCAGGTGATGGTGGTGCAGCAACTAATGCACAAATTGGTATGCCTTATAGAATTGCAGTAGATGCAAGTGGTAACCTGTTCGTAGCTGATGCTTACTATAGCCAAATCAGGAAGATAAGCACTAGTGGTATTATCACTAATGTGGCAGGTAACGGTACATTTGGTTTAAGTGGAGACGGTGGTGCAGCAACTTCTGCACAGATTGGCTCTCCATGGGGTATTGCAGTTGATAATTCAGGTAACCTATTCATTGCGGATAAATCTTACAACACAGTTCGCAAAGTGAATACATCTGGTATCATCAGCACTTATGCTGGAAATGGCACAAACGGATTTAGTGGAGATGGAGGCCAGGCTTCAGCAGCCCAATTAAATTACCCAGAAGGTGTGGCAGTAGATAATTCTGGTAATGTTTATATCTCTGATGGCCATAATAATGCTATCCGTAAGGTATCAACAGCAGGTATCATCACAACATTTGCCGGTTCTCCGGTAGATAGCGGTTATTCCGGTGATGGTGGACAAGCTACAGCAGCACTTTTACATGAGCCGGCAGGTATTAATGTCGATTGCTCAGGTAATATTTATGTAGCTGATTACAGCAACTATGCTGTTCGTAAAATTACCGTTAGCCTTGCTATCGATGGTGTAACAACCGTTTGTCCGGCTGCTACTACTACCCTTAGCAGTAGTTACCCAGGTGGTACATGGTCAAGCAGCACTCTGGCAGTTGCTACAATTAACAGTTCAGGTGTGGTAACTGGTGTTGCTACAGGTAATACAGTAATAACCTATACTATTACTAATACTTGTGGCAGCGCAAACACAACAACAACAGTAACAGTGAACCCAATGCCAAACTCAGGTTCTATTACAGGTACGTCAACAGTTTGTGAAAGTGCTACTACTGCATTGAGTGATGCAACATCAGGTGGTGTGTGGAGCAGTAGTAATACAGCAAATGCAACTGTAGGTACATCAGGAACAGTGAGCGGTATATTAGCAGGAACAGCTCTTATCTCTTATTCAGTAACCAATAGCTGTGGTACAGCAGTTGCAAGTAATGTGGTAACAGTTAATCCATTACCAGTATCAGGTACAATAACAGGTAGTAATACAGTATGTATGAGTGCCACAACTGCCTTAAGTAATGCAGCAAGTGGCGGTGTTTGGAGTTCTTCAAATACCAGTGTGGCAACTGTGGGAAGCACAGGTATTATAAGTGGTATTGCAATCGGGACTTCTTCAATTTCTTACACAGTAACAAATGGTTGTGGAACTTCAGTAGCTTCATCGGCTATCACAGTTAACCCATTGCCAAATGCAGGCACTATTACTGGCCCAACCAGTGTTTGCCCTGCCTCAACAATAACATTAAACAATATAGTATCAGGTGGGGTATGGAGCAGTGCTAATACAGCCACAGCAACCGTAGGTCTTACAGGTATTGTAACAGGTGTTTCAACTGGTAGCACAGCTATTTCTTACTCTGTAACCAATAGTTGTGGAATAGCAGTATCAGTAACAACCATTACAGTTAATCCATTACCAAATGCAGGTACCATAACCGGATATACTACTTTATGTGCCGGCTCTACAAGTGTGTTGACTGAAACAGTGAGTGGCGGAGCATGGACAAGTAGTAATACTGCACTGGCTACAGTAAGCCCAACTGGGGTAGTTACTGCATTGGTAACAGGCATTGCTTCGGGCACAGCTACAATATCCTATTCAGTTACTAATAGCTGCGGATTAACATATTCTACAATTCCAGTAAATGTAAACGCAATGCCAGTTCCTATATCAGGTGCATCAGGTGTATGTGTAGGTAATACTACTACCCTTTCTGACCTGATTACCTCAGGAACATGGAGCAGTACTAATACTGCAATAGCTACAGTAGATCCTATAACTGGTGTTGTAACAGGTGTTGCTTCAGGAACAACAACAATTTCTTACACATTGCCAGGTGGTTGTGCAGTAACAAGTGTAATAAACAGCAACACGCCTCCGGCAGTAGTAACAGTTTCAGGAGGTGGTACATTCTGTAACAGTGCTACAATTTCAGCTGCAGGCGGAGCAGGTGGTATCATCTACTTCCAGGGTACAACATCAGGTGGTACTTCTACATCAAATCCTTCTGCTACACAAACTGTAACTTCATCAGGTACCTATTATTTCAGGTCACTGAATGCATCTGGTTGCTGGGGTTCTGAAGGAAGTGTAACAGTGGTAATACCATCTATCAGCGGTTCAGCAGGTATTTGTGTAGGTGCTTCTACTACCCTCACCTGCTCAGGCGGCAGTGGTACATGGAGTAGCTTCAATACACTGATAGCTACAATTGGTGCTACTACAGGTGTAGTTACAGGTATGGCTCCAGGTAGCACCACCATCTTCTACACTCTTTCAACTGGTTGTGTAGTTACAACAACAATCGCAACAATCAGTTCATTACCAAATATTACAGGACCATCCAACGCATGTATCGGTATGCCAAGCACATTAAGTAATACAGTAGGCGGCGGTACATGGACAAGCAGTAACACAGCAGTAGCAACTATCGGTTCATTATCAGGTACAGTGATTGGTGTGACTAATGGTACTACTATTATTACTTATTCATTAGGTGGTGGTTGCCAGGTTACCACTAATATCACTGTAAGTACCGTAGGTGCCATCACAGGTGTTACAGGTATCTGCGTAGGCTCTACAACAGTATTGAATAATTCAACACCAGGTGGTACATGGAGCAGCGGAAATAATGCTGTAGCGACAATTGGTTGTGGAGTAGGCTTCTTTACCGGTGTATCAGCAGGTACAGCAATAGTTACTTACGGATTTACAACAGGCTGTATTGCTACTGCAACTATGACAGTGTTACCAGTTCCTTCAACAATTACAGGTTCTAATATGTTATGTATTGGTAATCCTGTTAACCTTGGTAACGGTATTGCCGGTGGTACATGGAGCAGTAGTGACTTAACTGTAGCAACAATAGGTTCTGCAAACGGTGTTATCAACGGTGTAGGATTAGGTAATACCTTAATCAGATACACATTAGCTACAGGCTGTATGGCTACCTTCGGTGTAACAGTTAATCCAATATCTCCAATTACAGGTACACCAAATGTTTGCTTAGGTTCTACAACAGCACTTTCGCAGGCTACAGTAGGTGGCTCATGGACCAGCAGTAACCCTGCAGTAGCAAGTATAAGTGCCGGTTCAAATAACATAACTGGTGTAACAGCAGGAACTACAATTATAACTTATCTTTTAAGTAGCGGTTGTTCTGCGACTACCCCATTCACAGTAAATAGTTTACCATCAGCACCTACAGTAAGCGGTGCAGGTACCTATTGCTCAAGCACAGGTATTACAGCATCAGTAGGCGGAGGTAATACCATTTATTATCAAGGTACTTCATCAACAGGTACTTTAACGACTACCCCATCTGCATCACAAACCATTGCTGCTACAGGTACTTATTACTTCAGGGCAATGTCTGCCGCAGGTTGTTGGGGACCATCAGCAAGTGCTGCTATTACTATCCCAATCATAACAGGTCCTAAAACACTTTGCGCTGGCAACTCTGCAACGCTAAGTTCAACCAGCGGATCTGGAACATGGACAGTAGGTAATAGCGCAATAGCAACAATAGTTTCATCAACAGGTGCATATACCGGAGTATCAACAGGTACCACAATAGTAACCTTTACACCATCAGCCGGATGTGTATTGAATACTACAATATCTGTAGTTCCTACTGCATCCACAATCACAGGCCCTGGTACAGTATGCCTAGGCCAAACAATTAATCTAACCTCGCAAGACAATGGCGGAACATGGTCAAGTAGTACCCCTACAATTGCCTCTGTGGTAGCAACCACCGGATGTGTAACTGGTATTGCAGCAGGTTATGGTGCAGCAACTATTACCTACTACCTGGCTGCAGGTTGTAGAGCAGTGAAAACAGTATCTGTAAATTCATACTACCCAATAGGTGGCGCAACAGCGGTTTGCCAGGGCGCTACAACTACACTTACCAATACAGCCTCAGGCGGTACATGGTCAAGTACCACAACAGGTGTTGCTACAATTTCAGGTGCAGGTGTGGTTAGCGGTGTAAGTGCCGGAACAACAACCATCTCCTATATGATGCCAACAGGAATTGCGGCTACTACAGTAATAACAGTTTACGATAATCCATCGATCACAGGTCCTTCAAGTGTATGTAACGGACAAAGAATAACCCTTGCCAATGCAGTATCTGGCGGATCATGGAGCAGTAGTACACCAACAATCGCTGCTGTAAATGCTAATACCGGTGTGGTGACAGGTGTAGCATCTGGTTATGGTGGAGCAACTATCAGTTATACTTCTGGCTACGGTTGCCAATCAACCAAATCAATAACTGTAAATGCTCTTTGGCCAATAGTTGTTACTGGTACTGGTACAGTATGTCAGGGTCAGACAACTACATTAACAAATCCAGGTACCGGTGGTATATGGAGTAGTGCATCTGCAAGTGTTGCTGCAGTTAATTCTACCAGTGGTGTGGTAACAGGTGTAAGTGCAGGAGTAACTACAATAACTTATATGATGTCTACTGGTTGTTATGTAACTACTACAGTACTTACCAATCCATTGTCAAGTATTGGCGGACCAACTACAGTATGTGTTGGCCAAACAATTAATCTGACAGAAACAGGTGGTGGTTACTGGTTTAGCTCTAGCCCAACAATTGCTGCGGTAGGTACTGCCACAGGTATAGTAACCGGTGTTGCAGCAGGTGCAGGTAACGCTGTAATCAACTACATGTTATGTACAGGTTGTACTACATCTACTACAATTACAGTTAATGCACTGGCTCCAATTACAGTAACAGGATCAGGTAGTGTTTGTGTAGGTCAGTCAATTACTTTAACAGACCCTGTACCTGGTGGAACATGGAGTGCTTTACCTACCGGTATTGCAACTGTGGGCTCAACTACAGGCGTGGTAACTGGTGCTGCCCCTGGTGCTGCCCTTGTATCTTATATTATGCCAACAGGTTGTACAGCAACAACACCAGTAAATGTAAATACACTCCTTCCTATTACCGGGCCATCATCAGTGTGCCAGAATGGAACAGTTACTTTATACAATGCATTGCCAGGTGGTAGCTGGACCAGTAGCGCACCTACAGTAGCTGCAATAGGCTCTACATCGGGAATTGTATCTGGCTTAGCTGCAGGAGTAGGTAACGCAACTTTAACCTATACTTTAGGTACCGGTTGCAGAACAACTGCAACAATTAGTGTAACACCGGTTCCGGCAATAGGTGGTACCGGGGCAATATGTGCACTTACAACTACCACTTTAACTAACACCTCAGCCGGTGGTACATGGAGTACATCAGGAACAGTTGCTTCTGTAAATCCAACTACTGGCTTAGTAACAGGTTTAACTGGTGGTACACAAACAATATCCTATACCTTAATTAATAGCTGTCTTGCTACCACTTACGTGATAGTTTCACCTATGGCGATTATTGCCGGGTCGAGCAATGTATGTGCAGGACAGACAATGACCCTTACTGATGCTGTACCAACCGGTAAATGGTATAGCAGTGCTGTAGCCAATGCTACGGTGAATATGACTACAGGCTTGGTTACCGGTATTACATCTGGCACTACAGCAACCATCACGTACAAGATTTCAGCTACTGGTTGTAGCACTACTAAGGTTATCACAGTAAATGCGGTACCATCTGCAGGTTCTATTTCCGGACCAACAAGTGTATCAATAAGTGGTGGTACTATTAGCCTTACAGATGCAGCAGCTGGTGGTGTGTGGTCAAGTACTAGTCCTGGTTTGGCTACAATTGATGCAGCGGGCGTGGTAACAGGTATCAGTGCTGGTACAGTAACAATTTCCTACACAGTAAGCAATCCGGGTTGTGCAGCAGCAGCTACATCTGTAATAAGTGTAGGCCCTGCTCCTCATAATCATGGCACAGTATCTGCAGGAACAGTAAATGTATGTGTAGGTTCTATTTTAGGATTAACAAATGAAAATGTAGGTGGTGTATGGAGCAGTAGCGATAACAGTGTTGCAATAGTAGATGCTGAAACTGGCGTGGTGAAAGGAATAGCACAAGGACGTGCAACTATCACATACAACACCTTATCTGATACTATTGGTACATCAACTACGATTACTACAGTATTAGTAAATCAATTGCCAACCGTTCTGAATATTACATCTGATAATGGAACTAAGGTAGATGCGGGCAAGGTAGTAACGTTCAAAGCGACTGTTCCTGATGCAGCTACTACCCCATCCTACCAGTGGTCGGTAAACGGGGTAAATGTGGAAGGTGCTACAAATGAACAATTTGAAAGCATAATTAATGAGCATGAAACAATCAGTTGCACTGCGATTGGCAGCAACGGATGTGATTACTCAGTTACAAGTTCAGTTACAATGAATGTTAACACAGTGAATATCAATGCGATTACTGCAGATATAAATGATGTTAAAATCGTTCCAAATCCGAACAAGGGTGCATTTACAATTAAAGGTTCAACAGGTTCTGTAAGTGATGAAATGGTGAGTGTAGAGATTACAGATATGCTGGGTCAGGTTGTTTATACTGCAAAAGTTACAACACACAATGGTAAGATTGAAGAACGAATTGTATTAAGTGAGTCTTTATCTAACGGCATGTACAATTTGAGTCTGCGGACAGATAAGGTCAGTACGGTATTCCATATGGTGATAGAGCAATAGTGTATAGTAAATATGGATTTTTTTAAAAAGGTGTCTCAAAATTGAGACACCTTTTTAAATTTATATTTGTTAACTGTTTGACATTAACTTTTAGATTTGTATACATTTTAACCTTTGTTTTAAATTTATTAACGTAATTGGTGTGTGAAGTGTTAATGTGAGATTTTGAAATTTCCACTTATTGAGTGTTTTGTCTTGAACTATGATGAAGGTGATTTTATGAAGATACCTACCGGTAGTTCCTCAGGGACACGAACCCTTTTCTTTCGAATTTTACTACAAACCTGTTGTCCCTCCGGGACATTGCCCCACTTTCTGAAAATAATTATTTTGCGAAATGGGGCAAAGGAAGTGTTGTAAGTGATTGACTATTAATTATATGTGCATTGTCGCAATTTCCCATCATTGCCCCAAATTGCCCCAATTTGTTAAATCAGAATTTCTGGATTTAAAGAATTTTTAAAATTTTATTGCGGGGCCATTGTTGTTGTTTTCACTAACAATCCTTTCATTTAACAAATTTGCATGACCTTTATAGTACATCATTTTTGGCTAACCTCGATTGTGGTTGGTGAAAATACCAATGTCATTGCCTTAAGAGATTTTCAGAGTTTCACATTTTGCATTTTCACATTGAACCCCGCTGGGTTTCATTAGATATTTACTTCATATACCCCCCCGGTTTACACCCAGGGCTGTTGCATTCTGTTTAATTCTGGCTGAGAAATCCCGAAGGGATGACAGTATTATAGTAAAATAACCAATTTTAAAGCGTAAAACCCCGACGGGGTGACATAATTTCAGAGAATGCAACAGCCCTGCGGTTTACACCGGGGACTATTCACATTCTAGCCCTTCGGGCTAATAAAGCCGATAAATAACAAAATCTAAAATAGCATTTTAAATCCTTAAGTCAATGACATTGGTGAAAACACCAACAAAGGAGTTCGGGGCTATTTTAACCATAATGCCCCATTTTTTGGAAAATACTATTTTAGGGAAATGGGGCAATGTTATTGCTGCAAATTGTTGATTTATAATTACATGTGCTTTTTCGTAATTTCCCATCATTGCCCCACATTGCCCCAATTTGTTAAATCAGAATTTCCTGCCTCGTCCTGATTTTAGTTGACAAATCGTCTTTTATCAGGCACAAAGATTGGACAAAATGATGAGTTGGCCTTAGAAATTGTAAATATGTGGAAAGATAATCAGGGTTAATAAATGGAAAGAAATTCATAAATGGACAAAGCCTGGGAGTTCAAACACCATTTTTCACCAGTAAATCGGTATATACACTATTCAATTTCCTTAGGTAGGGAGTCCTGCCTGGCATATGTGAGCCGGGCTATTCGCTCTGTACGGTGGTAGCTATCCAGACCTGCGCAGGTAATAGTACCAGCTTTCTCCAGGTCTACAAAGCCATCAGGCATCAGGGTATCTGCAGGTATGGACACATAGGTTATTTCTGCAAGAATCATAATGGTGCCATTTAGTTCTAAATCTATTTTCTTCCTAAAACTGGCACCTATTTTCACATGGCTCTCGGCTACAAATGGTGCATAATAACCCGGAAGATTTTCCTCAGTTAGGTGAGTTGCATCAAATTCGGATATATTTTCGGGATAACGGGCTGATGTTTGGTGGGTTGCCTGATAAAATTCTTCACGTACATGATTCACTGTAAATATCCTGGTAGCCAGTATATTATTGAGGGTATGTCGCTCCACCGAATCCGGACGAATAATAAATCCAAATAATGGAGGATTGGCACCAATATGAACAAAAGAATTGAACACTGCCAAATTGCTTTGACCACTCCTGCTTCGAGTACCTATTAATGATAAGCTTTTAAAGCCCCCTAATGAATTGATGAACATTGCCCTGTATCGCTGTTCAAATGCCAATATATCCTTACTCCTGTATTCTATTCTACTCATATTTGCTATAGCACTTGGTATTAACTTGTTTAGTCTTATTAATTGTTAACCTTTTTGATTGGCCTGCTGCTACAATTACACTTCTAATTTCTTTTTGAAATTTTATTATTAGAAATTGCCCTTTGCCTATCGCACTTAAAACGGTCAATACCTTCTACCCGTGTTTTCTGGTGTTTGGTTTTACAGGCCTCTACCCTCATGCGCCATAATTTATAAGACCTGAACCGGAGTTCCTGCTTCATTAATTTGCGTACGCCACCCTCGCTCAGTCCAAACTGGTAGTATATAGCATCAAAGGGTGTACGGTCTTCCCAGGCCATTTCTATGATTCGGTCAATATCTTTTGCAGATAGTACTTCTACAATTGTTTTCAAATCCCTATCCTCATCAATCATATAAGCTATGGGTGATGGTAAGTCGCTGTAATAACAATAATTTTCGTTGTAGGATTCCGGATATTCCAATTAGCAGATATTTGTTTAACAAAATTACGATTTTATTAAACAGAATAACAATTTAGATATTGAATCTAGTGATAGTGGTATTGGATTTTGGTGAATGGCCAGATTCATAGAACTTATTTCGCAAACGGACGCTTGCAAGTAATAGGACAGAGCGGACGCTCGTACCAGTTTTAAGTGGGATGCACGGACCGGTTTCAGGTAGGATTAAGGAAATTAATTGGGCTTGGGAAGGATGAATGCCTTCAAAGAAAGAGTTTTATTCGTCGTTCCGGATGTCCCTAGCGGAACATCGCGGAACAACAAGACCCTGTTCTTTGTTACTGAATTTCCCTCTACCACAAGGTAATTTTCTGTTCCTTATATTGGCTAAGTATTTGTTGGGCCTTTGTCATATTCTTTTGCTGCAAGGCATCAAAGTAAGGCTTTAAGCGCTTTGTTGTATTGCTTTCAGGGTATTTAGTAAATAAATGTTCGTAACCTTTCAAGAAATAATCTGTTATGTACTTACCATCCCAATCTATTGCAGGTGTATTATCCTCTCCCATCATCAGCTCAGTAAGGTAAAATTGGTATTTGCCCATAACCTCGTCCTTCATAACAAAGCCGGGATGGGCATTTGAAAAACGTTCCCACCATACTGCACGGTCGGCCAATGTGGTGATAGGTATTAATATTGCTCCATCATCACCATACCTTTCACTGTCTTCAATGGCCACCCTTTCCAGGTAATCTTTCATTGAAGGAGACACCAGAGTGGAGAACCACTTTTGTATACTGTCACGGTCTGCATTTACGTACCAAGCCCCTTCAGATGATATAAATTTAAAACCATTTGCTTTTAAGGTGGCAATAAGTGCAATCTCTGATGGCAGTATTGCTTGCTTTTCTGGGATAATACTGTCGGTAGGCCAATAATCAATATACCTAATTTCAAGACTATTAGACAGGCGTCTGAAATAATGGTCGAAGAGGACATAGGCACTATCATTAGTGGCTGCATCTGTCTTTGCAAATAGGGATTTGAACTTTGCAACGGCCTTTCCACAGTTGGTTGCATCGCTAGTATCCAGAGTACCCAAAAATGCAGAATAAGCTTCAATTTGTGGTCCTGCCTTTTGTGGCGACTTATTGATACTAAGGTTTATACTGTCATTTGTAGTTGAGTTTGGCTTATTTGCCAGCTCTGTATGATTGCTATTACAACCCAATAAGGAAATACACAGGACACCGAGGATAAATTGTTTCATATTGATTAATGAAGCCATAAATAAAGCTACGTACAAATTTAGGGCTGAAAACTAATATCGGGCATTTAGTTATTGTAATCTTCTCTGCATTTGCTATCAATGAATTTTACGATACCTCAAGTATGAATACCCAGTTAGATTCCATGCAGTAAACATGCCTAATCAACTCTCGAACATATACAGGGCCACTCTATACCTAAATCTTAACTGGAACAAAAAACAAAATAGAATCAATATGCAGGTCATAATTTAATGAATTGGTTTTCAGAAGTGTCCCTATTGCATTTTTAAGCAGCATCTTTTCTATATCACTAATATATACACGTCTATTTTGGGCTAAAATGTGATGTTCAGTATGATTAGGGCTACTAAATCTATTATTTGTTGTATCACTTATTGCATCACCTTCATAGCCATATCCACCACCCTTATTATGATTTGCAAGCAGATAAATCCGTTGCCCCTTATTTAGTTCGCAAAATATTGAGTATTTGCCAATTCGGTTTCTCAATTCAATATAATTACGCCCTTCAAAACCACAATGAAAGACACGAATATTTTGACCATCTTTTGTATATGCTAGTATTGGACTATTAATGCAAAGAGCATTGAGAAAACAGGGAGCGATTATTAGACAAAAAACTGCAAATATGTTTTTGCGCATAAAAATGATTGTCCCCTAATTTTTGAATCTCAGATGAAGACTATATTGTAGGTTATTATTTAATCTCGCAAAAGTAGGTAAATACGTTTAGAGTTAATTATGAACAGATGGAAGCTTAAACCTATAAAGGTTCACTCACACATAATGCCTGTTCCAACAACTTTACCAGTCTTATCAAACCTAATAACAATATAACAGTTATCTGTCACCATGATGCTATCCATCTGGCAATTTCTCCCATAATTATAGGTAAATGAGATATCTTCGGAACCAGAACATAAACCATTTGGCTTACCAAAAGTTTCTAAAATTGAAGATGTGTCCCATAACATTTGCAGCCGCATATTGTATATGTTATAAAAATCATCCTTAGTCCTGTGACAACCTAAAGAATCATTTCTCCAGGCTTGTGAATTTCCACTGGGCATAATATTAAATGAACCAAGAAATAGCAATAAAACTAGATAGCCTAATGTTTTGTTCATAAATATTGACACTTGCTTCACTCCCCATTTTCAAATATACATCATTGAATGGTATAGCACCCACATCATCTATGGTCGAGGAGATAAATCCATTACAATAGCTAGTCGTCTCTTTCGCAAGCGGGACGCTTGCAAGTAATAGGACCGAGCGGACGCTCGGACCAGTACCCCTATTTATGTAAAACAAAAAAAGGAACTGAACACTAGTCCAATTCCTTTTCTTTAACCCCAAAAGCGGGTAAATTATAACTTGATGAATTTCTTAGAATATACCTGGTCACCTGCGGTCAACCTTACATAATACATACCTGGTGTGCTTACTGCAACTGGCAATTGGTAATCACCAGCCTGCTGGGTAGTATTGTTTACCATTGTGCTTACTTCCTGGCCAAGGATATTGTAAACGCTTACGCTTACATTCTGGTCGTCAGAAAGATGATAAGAAAGTACTGATGCATCATATACAGGGTTAGGATAAATGCTCATACCAGATTCGTCGCTTACTTCTTCTATTGCTGATGGACCTGTGTGTACAGTACCATTAATCAACAAATTCATAATCTGCATATTACCTGTAGTGGCTGTAGCATTAAAGCCATAAACCCTGAACTTGAGGGAATAAGGATAGATAACATTGAACGCGGTTGTCCATGTACCTGTTGCCATACTATCGCAAGTACCAGAAGCAAATGGAGTTTGGTTTGAACCCTGGTTAATCCAGGTAGTACCACCATTAACACTGTATGCGAAACGAGCTGATTGGGCACCAGTATTTGAATGGCGCAAATCGGCACTAAAACCAGTAACATATAGTCCGTAACCTACATGTGGAGTAACAGTTACCTGTATAGCTTTTGTAGTATCAGAATAAGTGGTAGAACTGATGAAACCCCTTGTAGAGAAACCATTGGTACATGGTGATGATAGTCTTAATGCACCATTCACACGGGTAAGTGTGTCGCAACTAGCATTTGGGGCAATCATGTTCATTACACCACCAGTATCGTTGGTATAAGAGATAATCTGACCATGGGCTTTGTTGCCGACTGATGTTGTGGCCAAGAAAATTGATAGGCCAAATACTGTCTTGGAGAATGTAGATTTTAGCTTCATATTAGATTGTTTGTTTTATTACTATTTACCTTTTTGCAACCAAAATTACCTCCATATTATGTAGAAATGAACAGGAGATGATTTTTATGTTACCTAATAAGGTAAAGGTATAAAAATCTATCAAACTAATATTAAAACCCGACAATATTATTTCTATTTATTCACTTTATCAACCAAATAAACCAGTACCGGGAAGTGATCGCTATAACCATTGTCCCATACCTGCGAAATAGTATAAGATCTGTGTGGCAGGCCCTTATCCTTGCCCATCTTATTGATTAAAAAGGGCTTGTTGAATATCTCGGCACTATAGAAACTCCATTTGTTATTATTATTTTTCAAAAAAGAGCCTGTTAGCATTATCTGGTCTATCAGGTTCCACTCTCCCCTAAAGTTCTCGGTGCCAATACCTTTTTTATAAATATTTATCCATGGGTTATAGATATCTGTAAGGCTTGTTTCTTTTTTATCTGCCTTAGCTTCCAGTCCCTTAAGAACACCTTCACTGTTTGGATTGTCATTCAGGTCGCCCATAACCAGTACTTTGGTATCAGGATTTATTTTGTGCAGGGAATCTATAATACGCTTATCAACCCCGGCAGCACACAGCCTGCCTGGCGCAGATGCCGCTTCCCCACCCGCCTTAGATGGCCAATGATTCACCAAAATATGAACCGTATCACCCGCAAGAATGCCACATACATACAATATATCCCTTGTAGGCCTTTTCTGGCCTAGAGTTTCTAATGGTACATGCAGGGGGCGGCTACTTAATACTTTAAGGTATTTAGGGTTGTAAAGGAGGGCTACACTTATTCCCCTTTCATCGGGGGTATAAAACCAGGCGTACTGGTAATTCCTGCTTTTAAGTTCTGGCTGGGCTACAAGGTCTTTCAAAACCCTATCGTTTTCCACCTCGGCCATGCCTATAAGTGCTGCACCATCGGGGGTTTTATCAGTTCCCAGTTGTTCAAAAACCGTGGCTATATTGTGTAGTTTTTCGGTATATACCTGAGTATTATTATGGTAGGGACCATTAGGTGTAAAATCCTCATCAAATTTATTAGGGTCGTGGATGGTATCGAAAAAATTCTCCACATTATAAAACCCGATTGCCATTACCTTATAGTTGCCCTGGGCACTGCAAAAGTTACTATAAAATAAAAATGCCACTAATAATAACCTGTATATCATCACTTATCTTTTATGCAAAGGAATTAAATTGTAAGCAATAAGCCTTAATCAATCAAAAATGTAACCTAATGTTCACTTTGACTTATGTAATAATTAAGGATTATTCAATAACCAGTTTGGTTGAAAACTGCTCAGTACCAATAAGGCAACGAACAATATAAACACCACTAGATAAGCCATTGATAGCTATCCTGTGCTTACCAATCTGTTGTAACTCAGACTTAACATCACCGGCCACTTCCTTGCCCATTAGGTTGATTACAGTAATACTTACATTGGCAGACTGTAACAATTCATAATCAATATTAGAAGTACCTGTCGAAGGATTTGGATAAATCAGCATTCTCTTAAGTGAGTTGGCCGTGTTAGCAATTCCTGTAGGGCAACCATGAATGGTTGTCAATGTACCACCCAGGAAATTGAAATTAGCCTTGAAGGATTGGTAATAAATATTGGCAGTAGTGTCGTTATGAATTATGAGGGTATACTCATCGTTTTTGGTATCTGCTGATGATGACCAGTTGTGGGAGCCTGTAAGCACTGTAGGGTCGGAGCATTCATCAGAAGGGTCAACTATCAGGAACTTATTATGGTAAAGACCCGATCCGCTGTAAACTATAAAATTACTTGCACCTAAGCCGGAAGTAAAGGTGGTATGAGGAGTATATGAATTACCATAACTATCGTCTATACCAGCTACATATACGCCTGCAAAATACTTTGTCACAATCATGTTTGCATCAGTATTATCGGTAAAGGCATACATACCAAAGTACATATCTGTATTTGCTGTGCTGATGGTATTTTGTATTTTGGTATTGGTGCCATCGCTTGGGCTGAAGTATAATTCTACATGGTGGCCATCTATCGTAAAATTATGCCTGCCAATATCGGTTTTGTGTGGGCCGAACTTAGATAAGGTAAGATTGGGCACCAATGTGGAGCTACCCCACATCATGTTGAACTCATCGGTATAGGCATGGGCCAAAGCAGAATCCTGGATGATGACCACATTATTATAATCGGTAGTACCTATCTGGTTATCAGTAAAATTGGTACTCCCAGTCCATACTATTGCATCAGCCGGATTAGGGGAATAGGCATCAATAACCACGAACTTATTGTGCATAATTCCATAGGTGCCACTTGTAGGGCTTCCTAACCGGTTAATTAATGAATTGACAGCAGACAGGCCTGTGTTAGACGAACTGCTATCGTAAATCCATCTTACATGCACACCACGACTGAAGGCATTATTTACAGCAGTGGCAATATTGGCATAAGTGCCTTGCACATAATTATAAACTGCAAAGTCGAGGCTATACTGTGCCCTGTTGATATAAGCAACTAGTGTATCTGCAATACAATTATTTAAATACACCGCATTAACATTAGTAGCTACAGATGTATCAACCGGGTGGTTGAAATAAATTTTCATCTTACTTCCGGCAAAGACATGGTAAGACATTATTAGTAATGCAAGTATTGCTACTAGTTTTTTGCTCATTTCAATGCTATTAGTAAACTGAAACCTTTCTTGAAATGGAAGATTTTCCATTGTTCAGATGCACAATATAAAAACCTGGCAATAGATTAATAGATAAATTCTCGTCCTTATTAAGTGTCAGGTTATTATTGCTATACACTATACTACCAGTAGTATTCAAAATGGTTACTGTGGTATTCTCCATTTCGTGTAGGGCTACGATGTTGGCAGTTCCCTTTGCAGGGTTTGGATATATGGCTATTTCTTCATTCTCATCAACTACTTCATTAATATTATTTGAACCAGTGCGTGTAGCCAACCAAATAGTCATATTCATAATTAGCTTGCGGTGATTACCAGCGGCATCTGTCCAATAACCATTATAAAGCGTACATCCTGGATTGCCTGTACCATCATCGGCAGGCGAGCTATCGCCCATTGTAGCTACCTTACCTAATCCGAACCTGGAATAGGCTACCATGCAATTAGTATTGCCCGGTGTTGTTCCGGTTTTATAAACTACCCCTTTTACAGTGCTGTTCAAGGTTGGTTGCAGCGTCATAGTCGTTCCACCAGACCACATTACCTGTGTTACATTTCCAGCTGGGCCGTGAATAATAGAATCTGTTGCAGTAGCCGAAATATTGGTAGTAGTCTGTGAAAAATCAACGGTATCAAAAATAAAACCAAACGGGTATGCCTGAATACTATTGGTACTCAAAAGATCATTCCAGATATGTGGCGAATCCCAGCCATCACCATTTCGGTCACTTACATTGTGGTCAGAAATCATAAACAAGCCACCACCATTTTGTACAAATTTCACAATGGCAGTTTTTTCTAACGCTGTAAACTGGATATTAGGTTCGTCAATTACAAATATCTCGTAGTGGGTCAAATCCTGCGTATTGGTTACATCACCATAGGTAATGTGGCCATTGTAAGGTAGTGTTGTAACTACATAGCCTTTATTAACGCAATCTACTGCCCAGCTTGATAAGGCACCTGTCCAATAAGTTTCTGCAGTACTTGATGATATACCACTTTGGGCAGGTGTTGGCGTTATCTGGGGATTGCTTTGGTTGCCCGAAGTACTTAGATAAGCAGTTGGCCCGAACCTTATATTTGTCTGGTCGGCATCTATCACCCAGTCTGCATTACCGGCCATTTCGGCTTTAGTAGCATCAAATAAAATGTGGATAGTCTGTGCTTCAGCTTTATTTAATAATACCAGGGCAAAAATAAATACCAGGGTTTTCTGCCTTCCGACTAATTGTAATATTCTATTCATTTCTTCTTTATTTTATCGAAATTGAAATTATTTAGCCTGAGGGCTATTCAATAATAACACGCTTTGTTACAGTATTCAGGTTATCAATTATCCTAACAGTATAAACACCTGAGGTATATCCATTTAAGGAAATGGATATACCCGATTTGCTTACTGATTCCACTTTGGTTGAAAAAACTTCGCGCCCCTGCATATCATAAACACCAACAGTTAAAGTTGGGCGAGATGAATTTTGTGTCCACATGATATTCAATTCTGATTTGGCAGGATTTGGGTAAATCACCAAGCCATCATTTTCACTATTAATATTATTTACAGATACCTTACTGCAATCACCATTACCCCAAATACAATCGGCAAAATATGGGTTATCAATAAATGGATTCCTGTTGCCCTGCAAAGCATAAACCGCATTGTTGCGGTCTATTTCTTTTTGGCTAACCGGGTCGTTGTGGTGCCATTCCAGTAACATTTGTATGGCCCAGGGGTTTAGGTTTACCTGGGTTGCAATTTCCCAGGATACGAATTTGGCACTATCATTACGGTAACAAGTTGATACATAAAAATAGTTACGGGCCAGGTCACCTTTAAAGGAATCAATAGGCTCAAAACAAGATCCAACAGGGGCACCGGGGTAAACATTATCTCCTATTGTAGAACCATTAGTAAATGTGCGGGTAGCAGTGCCTACTTTTCCATAGGGAAAATCGCCGCGCTTGCTATTTACAAAATAGTCGGTAGGGTAAACTATAAACAGGTCAGTCTGCATTGGGGTATCGCTCGTAAATTTACTTTGGGGCCAGGTATGCTCACGGTTGTAGCAGCCATGCTCGCCCGATGGGCTTGAACCACTGCATTGGTCTGTACCGACTGTATATTCATATGCAGGCGTGCCACCCGGAATATCGGAATACACATCCCAAAGTTTACCACTTGTCTTAACATCTGTGGTATGGTAGGCAGTCCATAAACCTGGGGTATAAGATAAAGTGGTATGGTGCCTAATTATATTACACAATGCTACACGCAATGGTTCACGATTAAGACCTGAGGCCGGTAGATAATAACCCGGTGGCTGCGCAAATGCAAAAAGTGGCAATAGCCAAAATAGTAATGTAAATGTTCGTTTCATAGAAACCCGCAAAGATAAGAGAATATTTACCATGTTTCTTGGGCGGCTTTTAAATAAAGGTATCAAAAAAATCTTTATCAACATATAAATAACAATCCTAAGTACTAAAAACCAGGAAAGACAACACTCTGCCACTGCATCATATTGAAAATCAATTATTTAGAAAAATAAAAAAGAAGCCATAAATTCACTCAAATACAAATATCCTCCATACCTTTGCCTTTAGTAACAATTTCTTAATTATGCCTAAGGATTTGAAAGTTAGCAATCAGTATCTTTGCACCTCGAAATAAAATATTCATGATTGATTTTGACACAATAAGAAAAGGTTTATTGATTGTATTTATGCTGGTGGGGTTAAATACTTATGCCCAATCAGGTAAGTACGCCACAGTAAAAGGTCGTATCCTTAATAAGACAACGAAGGAACCATTTACCGAAACCCATGTATCTATCGCAGATATTACTGTGGATGCATCGCCCGAGGGTTTTTTCGCCATTGAAAAAGTGCCATTTGGCGAACAGAAATTGATAGTTACCGGATTTAAAATCAAATCTGACACCTCTTCAGTTAACGTCAATAATGAAACAACCAACACTGGTGATATCTTTGTAACATCTAATGATGCTTCATCAGATGGCATAGATATTCCTACCATTAACATTGAAGAAAACGCAGCGCAAAATGAGGAAAATACTACTACCACAACTGAGAGTAGTTCAGGATTTTATGTAGCTGATAATGACCCTTTCTTATATACCGCTGCTGTAGTCTTTGGCCCTTTCCGTTTCAAACCCAGGGGATATGACAATAGCGATGTGCATATTAATGGTATTCCATTGCAGGATTTAGAATCTGGTTACGCATCTACAGGCCAGGTTGGTGGTTTAAATGATGTACTCCATAGCCGTGACATAACCTATGGACTAAAACCATCTGATTTTTCATTTGGTGGAGTAAAGGGGTCAACCAATATTAATGCTACGGCAGCTGACCAGCGCGAGGGAACAAATTTCAGCTACTACAACAGTAATGGTGCATTTAAAAACAGGCTAATGCTTACCCATAGTTCAGGGGTACAAAAAAATGGTTGGGCCTATTCATTATCTGCTTCTCATAGATGGGCAAATGAAGGGTATGTACCAGGTACGTTTTACAATGCCTATTCTTTTTATGGCTCGGTAAGTAAGGTGACCAAAAAAGGATCGTTAAGCCTTACTGCATATGGTGCACCTACCACAAGAGGAAAGGCATCATATGAGCTTGATGAAGTATATGACCTTACTAACTCTCATTATTTCAATTCGAGCTGGGGTTACCAAAACGGACAAAAACGCAATTCGGCTGTAGCCAATTCTTTCCAACCGGCAATTATTGCCAACTATATCTATAAACCTAATGAGAACACAAGGTGGAATACATCATTTGGCTATGAGTATGGTAAGTATGAAAATTCAAGTATTGACATTTATAATGGTTATAGCCCCTACTCTACCTATTATAAAAACCTTCCTTCCTATTATCTAAATGGAATAACCACACCTAATCCTATTGCCCAGGCAGCATTAGCAGCCCAATACAGGGCACATCCGGAATTACTCCAGATACAATGGGATAATTTGTACAATGACAATCTTACCAACATCGAAACTATTAATAATGTAGACGGTGTTGCTGGGCAAAATGTTACTGGTAAGCGCTCAATTTATGTTGTGAGTAATACGGTTGACAACATGAGTAAGTTTACTTTTAATACTAATATTACTCATGTTGTGAATGACAAAGTTACTATCAACGGCGGCCTTGATGCAACCTCCCAAAGTGATGAGTATTACAAACAGTTGACCGACCTTTTGGGTGGTGATTTCTTTGTAAACTTTAACCAGTTTGCTGTACAATCATCACTAGGAGGTCTTAGCTACCTACAAAATGACCTGCTCCACCCTAACAAGCTTATTAAGGTGGGTGACAAATATGGTTATGACTATACACTCAGGGCATTAAAAGCAAACCTATGGGGCCAGGCACAATATTCATATGAAAAATTCGATATGTTTATTGCAGCACAGGGTGGGATGCTTTCCTTTAACCGTGAAGGCTTGATGAAAAATTCCTTGTTCCCGGATAATTCTTATGGAACTAGTGCTACACATAGTTTCAACACCTATAGGGTAAAAGGTGGGATTACCTATAAAATCAACCCAAAAAATTCATTGTACATAAATGCAGGTTATTTCAATGACGCACCAAAGATTGACTATACCTATATTTCTGATAAAACAAGGGATTTCATTGTTGATAACCCACAAAACAACCAAACAAAAACTGTAGAGGCAGGTTACTTATTTCATTCATCCTTCTTCAATAGCCGAATCACAGGATATGTTACAGACAATGTAAATAATACAATTATCAAAAGATTCTTTAATGATGAAGCAGGTGTACAATCATTCGTCAATTTCATAATGACAGGTGTTAATACCCGGTCAATAGGTACTGAGTTTTCAGCATCAGCTAAAATCACCAAAGAACTTACAGCTACTGCAATTGCAGCTGTAGGTCAGTCTTTTTATACCGACAATCCAAATGTATCAGTTTATATTGATAACGATCCTTCCAGAACAGCAAGCCCAAGACAGGTGTATATTAAAAACTACTACCTGGGTGTAGGTCCTCAATCTATCTATTCTCTTGGATTGAAATACAATTCCAAAAAATATTGGCACGCCAATATTGATTTCAATCTGATGGACCGTAATTATATAGAAATCAATCCGGATAGTCGCACACAGTTGGCTGGTGATATGGTTGACAGTGGTAGCAAAAAATGGAACCAGATATTTGCCCAGGAAAAACTAGCTTCTGCTTTCACGATTGACATTAGTGGAGGCAAATCTATTTCCTTATCTAAATACTTTAAGAAGCTGAACCATAGAACCTTATTGAGCATAAATGGTGGTATATATAATTTACTCAATAACCAGGATATAAAAACTTCAGGTTATGAGCAGTTACGTTTTGACTTTACCAATAAGAATGCTGAGAAATTCCCTAGTAAATATGCCTATGCATATGGAATTAATTATCACGTAACAATAGCATTAAAATTCTAATCCAAACAACAACAACAAATAAATAAATATGAAATTCATCCGTTTAACTGCAATATTATTTACAGCTAGTTTATTGATTAATTCTTGTGTAAAACAAGATCCTCAAACTCCACCAAGTACCGCTCATTACGACCCAAATTTACCCGTTCAGGCAACTATCAAAGATATTGCAACAATGGGCTTGAATATGAATATTGCTTCATCAAGAATTATGGGTGATACTACCATATCTGGTATAGTAGTGGCCAATGACCAATCAGGCAATATCTATAAACAAATAATGATTGAAGATGACTCTAAAGCAGGTATTGTAATCTATCTGGACAAAACCTACTTATATTCAGATTTTCCGGTAAAGCGTAAGGTGTATATTAAATTGAAAGGACTAACCCTTACCAATTACAAGGGGCTTCCGGAAATAGTTTTTAGTGCAGATGCAGCAGGAAATACAACTGGTATTCCTTCGGGTTTAATTACCAACTATGTAGTTAAGGCATCTTACCCTAATCCACTCCCTGTAACAGAATGTACTATAATTGACATAAAATCAAACCCTAATAAATACCTTAATACATTAGTAAAAATAACTGGTGTACAATTTGATGGTACGTCTAATAATGTACCCTATGCACAGGCTTCTTCAATAGCATCAGGTACAAGTCGTACTATTGAAGATTGTTCCCATACAGCCAGTGTAGTAATGTATAATAGTGGTTATGCATCGTTTCAGTCATTAACTACTCCTACAGGCAATGGTACTCTGTATTGTATCTGCTCGCAGTATATATCTACAGTTCAATTATTACTGAGAGATACATCTGATGTACAATTTACAAGTCCAAGGTGTCCATAATTTTAAAAGACGAAATTTCTTATAAATTTTTATTAATAACTCAAAAACAAAAAAAACAATGAAAAAAGTTCTACTATTCTCAGGTCTCGTTGGCCTCTCATTTGGTGCGTTCGCACAAACATTAACACTTACCGGTTCATCTTATACACAAAATTTTGATGGTATCGGCTCTGGCTTACCTACCGGATGGCGTGTATATAGCGGTTCATCTGCTACATCAATTGGTGCATTAGAAACATTAAGCACATCTACATCTTATGGTGTATTTACTGATACTACTTGCGGAGCGAGTAATGTAGTAGGTGGTGGTTTCAAA
Organism: uncultured Bacteroidota bacterium; assembly: GCA_903912435.1. GTDB lineage: Bacteria > Bacteroidota > Bacteroidia > Chitinophagales > Chitinophagaceae > Nemorincola. The sequence goes on from CAIWHI010000059.1 coordinate 23,228, forward strand.
AACTATGCATCTGCCGATGTAGCCACATCATCAACAAGCTGCACAGCACAGGCTACCTTAACTAACCGTGCTCTAGGTGTTCGCCAGGTATCTCCTACTAATGCTACACACCCTAATTTGGATTCTGGTGCAGCATTCATTCTTGTTTTGAATAACACATCCGGTCTTTCTAATTTCAACCTTAGCTTCAAATTACAATCTTTGGATGTAAACAGCCCACGTACTACATCATGGATTGTTGATTATGCTGTAGGTGCAGCAGGTCCTTTCACGCCGGTTACTACTACAGGTACCGTTACTACAGGTGGTGGTTTATTTAGCAATAACACTGTAACTGCAAACTTCGGTTCAGCATTGAATAATAAATCAAGCAATGTTTACATCCGTATCACAACTCTTGTTTTCTCTTCTGGTACTGGTAACCGTGCATCTACAGCAATTGATGATTACTCTCTTACTTGGACAGGTATTCCTACAGGCGTAACTGAGGTTGATAATTCGGGTACATTGCCTTTCGAAGTTTTAGGTAATGCTACTTCTTCTACTATCAATATGAATTGTACAACTTCAGAAGCAGGTAATTACAATGTAGTACTTACTGACATGACAGGTCGTACAGTTTATAGCAACTCATCGAATCTGGAAGCTGGCAATCAGTCAATTTCTTTAAACAATCTTAACCTTGCAAAAGGCATGTATATCGCCAGGATTTCTAATGGCCGTACTACTGGTATTGCTAAAGTAATGGTTAACTAATTATTTCTATTAAATTAAAGATGCGGTAACCCAAAAGGCTACCGCATTTTTTTATTTTAGACAATCCCCAATGTCTAATTTATAATCAATTACATAATCCACAAATCGGGCATAACTCTATTTTGTAGTTTCTAATAGGTTTATTAGATTTAACCTTTAATTTTCATCATGGAACGATTCACAGGGCTTATTGGCATAGTACTCATCTTAGGTATAGCTTTCCTATTCTCCAACAATAGGAAAAAGATAAATCTACGACTTGTTTTCAGCGGCCTATTGCTTCAGGTTACCATAGCTGTATTGGTTTTAAAAGTACCAATGGTGAATCATTTTTTCCAAATGCTTGGAAAAGGGATGCAAAAACTGGAAGGATTTGCCAAAGAAGGTGCCAACTTTGTTTATTATGGCATTGCCACCTTCGACCATTCAGGAACTGTAGTAAATTATGGCGCCGGACCCAATTTCGTATTTGCATTCAATATCACCTCTACCATAATTCTGGTATGCATTATTGTGGCTATTTTATACCACTTAAAAATCATGCAAATGCTGGTAGCAGTAATTGCCAAAGCAATGAAATTTGTGATGAGGGTGAGTGGTGCTGAGGCCCTGAGTAATGTTGCAAGTGCCTTTGTGGGTCAGGTTGAAGCTCAGGTGATGATAAGAGAATACCTGCCTACAATGACCAAAAGTGAATTGCTGGCCTCTATGAGTGGCAGCCTTGCTTGTATAGCAGGTGGGATTCTTATTGTATATGCTAATATGGGTGCAAGGGCCGATTATCTTATTGCTGCCAGCCTCATGGCTGCGCCGGGGGCGCTTGTAATCTCTAAAATAGTATTTCCTGAAACCGAAGAATCACCAACATTTGGTAATATAAAAGTAGAAGTGAAAAGCAGTTATACCAATCTTATTGATGCCATATCACATGGCGCTGCAGATGGATTTAAAATAGCGATGAACGTAATTGCCATGTTGATGGGTTTTATTGCTCTAATAGCAATGGTTAACTGGATGCTGGGCCATTTATACCATGGTTTATCGCTCGATTTCATATTCGGCAAGTTGTTCTACCCGTTTGCTTATGCTATGGGTATCCCAGCACAGGATATTAACGGTGCTGCTACCTTATTAGGCCAAAAGCTTTCCATCAACGAATTTGTTGCTTTCAAAAACCTCACATCACATAGTGTCAACATTACTTCTGCTAAAGGAACAGCAATAATCACCATTGCTATTTGTGGTTTTGCAAATTTTTCTAGTGTGGGTATGCAAATAGGAGGTATAGGAGCTTTGGCACCAATGCGCAGGAGCGACCTTGCAAAATTGGGTATGAAAGCATTACTCTGTGGCACATTGGCTTCATACCTGTCGGCAACAATTGGTGGAATGTTATTCTAATTGTTAATGACCTCTTATTGCCGCTCATTGACCTGAATAACAACAATTTATTATCTAAATTTGTCAAAACACTGTAAAAAACTATCCAAAAGAAAATATCTTACCCATGACTAACATACTATATAATTAAATCAATTGTATTAATCAGGAAATTTTACCCGGAATGGAAATTTTACCGCTATTTGACTTTATAGTTATTGATGACGACAATATTAATAATATCATTTGCCAGAAGCTAATTCAGGAAGAGGTAAGTGATGCTGATATTCAAACATTCCTCTATCCAGAGGATGGGCTTGAATATTTGAATAGTAAATACAGTGGCGCGAATGCAAATAAGGTAGTACTACTATTGGATATCAATATGCCATCAATGAATGGCTGGGAGGTGCTTGATGCAATAAAGGGGTTCAGTAACAAAGTAAAGGAAAAACTGGTGATTTATATGCTCACATCATCTTTAGACCCTAAAGACAAACTAAAAGCATCAGAAATAGTGCAGGTATCAGGGTATTTTGAAAAACCCTTATCAACAGACAAGCTAGAATTTATTTTTGAACAACAGCAGGATATGGTTAATGTAGGAAAATAGGTTTGGGGGTATACATTAATAATATTTAGAAAAAAAGTAAGAATACTAAGTCCAATAAGGCATGACATATTAATTACTCAAAACCAAATTGGCATTATTCGATTAATTACCATCACAATAGAATAAATTGTTTCAAAACAAAGGCTGCCAATGGCAGCC